>CAZNGQ010000078.1:0-11113 GCA_964572095.1 uncultured Oscillospiraceae bacterium | reverse complement strand
GGTCGGCAGCATATTGAGAATCCTGCAGCAGGTCGTGCTGCTTGGCCTGAACCCGATCATCACATTGGGGGCATTCTGGGGCGCGTCGATCAGCGACATCCGTTATATCGTCATCCCGTTCCTTGGTGTCCTGGCGCTGGTTATCGGCGGCATCCTTGGATTTGCCGCTTCGAAAATCATGCGCCTTGACCGAAAACG
This sequence comes from uncultured Oscillospiraceae bacterium, assembly GCA_964572095.1. Taxonomy (GTDB): domain Bacteria; phylum Bacillota; class Clostridia; order Saccharofermentanales; family UBA5734; genus JAAYKS01. The sequence continues at coordinate 10,915 of CAZNGQ010000078.1, read as the reverse complement.
CGCCGGTTCCCTATTCTGTGCCGCCTCCTTCACCAATCTTGGCAGTTTCGGAACGCTGGTCTGCTTTCTCTTTTTTGGTGAAGCCGGGTATGTCATCGTTTCCCTGTACCGGCTTCTTGAAGAGATGGCCTATTTCCTGGTAGGGTTCCCTGTCGCCAAACGACAGGGAATGGGCGGGGAGGAGCGAACCGGCAGACAGCCGATCGTCCGGATCCTCACGGATCCCTTCATCCTGGTCTATCTGGTCTGTATCGCGGCAGGTATCCTTTTGAATCTCTCCGGCCTGGATCGTCCGACGTTCTATCCCGGATTGAACAGACTCCTCGTTCCGGCGACATCCCTCGTCCTTGTCGTGACAACCGGCTTCAATATGAAAATCGGCGCGATCCGCGGCTACCTGCGGGAATGCCTTACGGTGTCTGTGATCAAATTCGTGGCCACGCCGGTCATCATCACGACACTGGCCTTCCTGGCAGGCCTGAACGAAGCGGACGACGGATTGGCATTGCGGGTCGTTTTCGTATTGTCGGCCATGCCCCCGGCGTTCTATTCCCTGATCCCTCCACAGATCTACAAACTGGATGTCGATCTTGCGAACTCCTGCTGGCTGTTCAACTCCGGTGTTTTTCTCCTGATGATTCCGGTTTTGTACTTCATTCAAGGAATTCTCTAGGAAGCTCCCATAACCGTGCCGCAACTCCCTGGCGGGTGTATGATCAGGGTGTAGGCATCGCCGTTCGCGCCGGATCGATCGCGCGGTTTTTCATGACCCCCTCGATCCATCTTGAAAGGTGGTTTTCGATGTGAAAAGGAGATGGCTTGTCCGGTTTGTCCTCGTTCTTGTGATCGCCTTGATGACTCAGATCCTGCCTGGCACAGTCCAGGCGAAACCGTCTCGCGACAAAGTCCCTGTCAAACCGGTTTTTGCGGAAAATATCGAACTGGTGTTGAAGGCCACCGTCAAGGTGCCATCCGCCAGGCCGTCGGTAAAAACGAAGATCGCGGCGACCGGCGTAGTCGGACCGACGGTCGCCAATGCGAACAAGTATGCGATCATCATCGGGATCAACGATTATCCGGGCACTTCCAGCGACTTGAGCTATGCGGTCAATGATGCGGAAGAAGTCGCGTACATGCTGGAACACACGTATGGATTTCCGCATGACAACATTGTCATTCTTGCTGACCCTACTGATCCTACAGATCCTGTTGAACACAAAGGCAGCCGGAACCAGATCTATGACACCGTGAACAACTTGAGGGTGCAGTCCGATCCGATCGACGAACTGGTGTTTTACTACAGCGGACACGGGGCGAAAGGAAAGGCGGACGACGGGGACAGGAGCAGCGTCGACCAGTGCATTGTCGTCCACAACGATGCCAATACGCAGTTTGAATACATCTGGGACGGGGAACTGAAAACCCTGTTCGAAGGCTTTCCGGCCGATCGCATCGTCTTCGGGTTCGACAGCTGCCTGTCCGGCGGCATGGTGGTGCTCAAGGCGGCCGGGCGCGTCGTGAACATGGCCTGTTCCGCCAGCGGTTTGTCATACGAAGGTTCCTGGGGCGGAGGAAACGGGCAGTTCACGTATTATTTCGCGATCGAGGGCATGCAGGAAAGAAAGGCGGATTGGACGACGGATGGCGACACCTTGGTGACGGTCGAAGAGGCATTCGATTACGCGAAAGCCAAATGCGTCACGCAGGTTCCGGTGATAGCGGACGCTTTCGACAGGGACCTACTTCCCTGATAGAGCCGATACAGACGACAAACGCAAAAGCCCGCCATGGCCTGCAAGCCATGACGGGCTTTCGTGAGTCCGGGCGAAACGGACCGGATTATCGCGCAGTCAGATTCCGTTGAAGCATTTGTCCACATGCTCTTTTTCGAGGTCGGAGCGTGTAAGAAGACCGACGATCACGATGACCAGGATGGAGAGCGGGAACGTGATCAGGACCGCGTCCACCCGGGACAGGTTGGCCAGGGCGGTGTCCGCCAGCAGGTGCGGCTTGCCGAACAGCGCCTTGCACAGTCCGATGGTCGACGCGTTCTTGGCGTGGATGAAGAAAATCCAGATGAAGCTGGAGAAGAATCCCGTCATGACACTCGCGATGACCGCCTTGCGTGAAAGGCGGGGGAAATACAGCGCGCCGACATAAGCGGGCAGGAAGGCGGCGGCGCACAGGCCAAAGAACACCGATGTCGCCTGTGCGATCAGGCCGATATCCGTCTTCAGGCGGTGTCCGGCGAAAGCGAGGAGTCCGCTCAACAGGATCGTGACGAGCACGCCGGTTTTTGTGACGATCAGGGAGTTGACCTTGAGCCCGAAGCCCTTGTCGACGACGTCCCGGCCGATCGCGGTTCCTGCGGCATGATACAGGGAAGCCAGTGTCGACATGGCCGCGGCCAGCATGGCCAGCAGGAACACCGTGCCGAACCATTCGGGCATAAAGGTTTTCAGGAACAGCGGGATGATGTTGTCAACGACGCCTCCAGCGGCGGCCAGGGAGGTTTTCCCCGTCTCCTGGAAGAACAGGACGTTGGACAAAGCGCCGACGACGAACGCGACCCCGGTCATCATGAGGATGAATACACCGCCCGACACGACCGCCCGGTTGAGTTCCCGGTTGCTTTTGACCGTCATGAACCGGACGACCAGCTGCGGCTGCGCCAGGACGCCGATCCCGACGCCCATGATGACGGACGAGACCACCGACCACCAGTACACGGAGTTGAAGACCGGCATCCGGGTCCAGCCCTGAAACCCGTTGGCGGCCAGTTTGGCCGTCTGTTCCTTGATGGAGGCATTGTCCATGAGATTTGTCAGGGACAGGTGGGCCGGCGTAACTCCGCCCAGCTTCGCGTAGACGAAGACCAGCAGGAGCGCCATGCCGGCGAACATGATCACGCCCTGGAAGGCATCGGTATACATGACGCCCTTCATGCCGCCCAGGGAGACATAGACCGCCATGATCACGACAAAAATGAGAAGGGCGATATCGAAGTCCAGGTTGAATTGTGTGGACAGGAAGCCGACACCGCCCTTGAGCACGGCCGCCGTATAGACGGGCATGAACAGGAAGATGATCAGGCCGGAAAAGCCCTGGATGAACCGGGACTGGAAACGACGTCCGAGCAGTTCAGGAAACGTGTGGGCATCGGTATTGTGGCCCATCTTTCGGGTTCTTTTGCCAAAAACGACAAAAGCGATGAACACGCCGACAAAAATGTTGAGGAAGGTCAGCCACAACAGGGACATGCCGAAAAGACCGGCGTTCCCGCCGAATCCGACGATGGCGGAAGTGCTGATGAACGTCGCGCCGTATGAAAGCGCCATAATGAGCGGATGGATCTGGCGGCCTGCCAGCATATAGTCTTTGGTGTTCTTCGTGCCCCTGTATCCGACATACCCCAACAGCACGAGGATGAGCAGATAGGCAACAGTGGCGATGATCGGTAACAGCATCTTTTCCCTCCATGCAAGATTTGCCTAGCATCCGGAAGAGGCTACAGCTTTTCTTCGATTTCCTTGTCCTGCCATTTGACTTCTTCTTCGATCTGGCTGCTTTCGTTGTCGCCGCCGCGATTCCAGTTGATGACACCGTAGACCACGCAAAGCGCTGTACTGGCGATACAGAGAAGGAAAGCGCTCCAGATCCAGAAATCCGGTATTCCGAGTACCATAACAGAATCTCCTTTCCTGTCCGGCTGAACGCAAAAAGCGCTCCAGACAAAATGAAGCGGAAGAAAAGACCGGTCGCAGGAGGAAAGGGAGAAAGACGCTACCGTGCTACCATCCTGCAGATGAGGCAATCGTATTCAATTTCCATATGAATCGCAAGCAACCATACGGATATTCAGATGATTTTGAGTTAATCATTGTAAAATGGTATGGAATCATTCTGTTTTTATCCTATCAAAGGCAGTGGAGGTTCTAGAAGTGGATGATGCAAGTAAATTCCGATATGAAAGCATCGCCCAACGCGTTGTGTACAGCCGTGTTGGCGTGATGCCCCCGTTTTTGCCGTTGGATTCGGTTGAAGTGTCCTACGAGTCCCAGCGGCAGATGTATTCGTTCCTCCGTGACGTCTCAACCACTCTGCTGGAAGATCCGGGCCGGATCGGACTGCAGCAGAAACCGGATGACAGCTACGGCGATTGGGATCTGCAGCGCAGTAAACCGGACCTGGCCGTCACACTGAGGAGTCTCCGTCGAAGGGTCGACGCTTTCTATCTGCTGCTGATGGAGATCGGCAAAGTCGGGACACTACGTGAAGACTGCCTTTTTGTTCCGTCTGGGATCCTTCGAATCCCTGCGGGCAGACTTGCGGTGTTGAAAACAACCGGGATTTCGAGCCGGGCTGAACCGGACGGAGTCGTGCTGACAAGCGTTCGATATCCCGATCTGTTCCCCGCCTGGAAGATGTTGAGTCAGAGCGCCGGAACGAGGAAGCAAAAGGTAAATCAAGACGCGGCTTTTGGCGAACAATCCTACTCACTGCTCGTCTTTACCCATGCAGCATTCGATCCATCACAGCCGCTTGCCCTCGAGATCTTTCACCGGATGATCGGTGCTTGCCCGCCGTTGGAACGACTGGAACGGTATTTGTCTTCACAGGGTTACCACTATGTGGATACCTGGGGGAACGAAATGTCCATGGACTGGTACAAGGACTATGGAAAAAAGCCGGAACCCCTGAAAGCGTACTGGGCCGAAAAAACGCACGGGGGATTCTCCATTGAGTACGACTATATGCGGCAACGTCCGTTTTGCTTTGCGCTTCGGATCCCGAGGTTCAAGGACATCCTGGCCCGGTTCGATGAGATGGAGGGCGAACTCCAATCCTTCGTCCTTCGACAGGCCAAGAAGTGTGACGGCTGCGGATACTGTACGCAGACCGACAAGTCCGGGACTCGTGCCCGCCAATGGGCCGAAGTGAGAAAAGGAGATACAGCCGCATCGGTCTGCCTGATGTTCCCGGGTTTCTATTTCCGGTGGAGATCGCTCGACGAGGCGAGAGCCGCCGACATTATCCGGTTTCTCGCTTTCATCGACCGGCTCCATTGAAGTTCTGGCGATACAGGTCCAGCTGTGTCCGTATCAACTCATATGGCTTGAGCCCATACGGGCATTTGGTGGCGCATAGTCCGCATAGCGTGCAGTTCTCGATGTTCTCCATCTGGGCACGCCACTCCGGTGTCAAGTAGTTCTTTGTCACTGCCCGCTTCATAAGGTAGGAAAGACGCGAAGCGATGCTGATGGGGATGCCGACCGGGCAGGGCTGGCAGTAGCCGCAGCCGCGGCAGAAGCTGCCGGTGAGCTCCGCGCGGTCTTTTTCTATGTCCGCACGGAGGGTATCGTCCATGACGACGCCTTCTTTGTCGTATCGCAGGAAGTCCTCCAGCTCTTCCATTTTTTCGATGCCCCAGATGGGCACGACGATGTCCAGCTCGCGCATGAACACATGTGCCGCCGCGGCGTTGGAAAGCAGACCGCCGCTCATGCCCTTCATGGCGATGAACCCGACACCGTTCTCCCGGCAGGCATCGACGACAGCCATGTCCCGGCTGTCGGACAGGTAGGACAGCGGAAACTGCACCGTGTCGTAAAGTCCGGACCGGGCGGCTTCGACCGCGCGGAGGGCGTCGTGCTGCGTGATGCCGATGTGGCGGATTTTCCCCTGGCGTTTCGCCTCGAGCGCCGCGTCATACAGGCCGTCCGCTCCGCCAGGCTGGGGCAGGGAGTCCGGATTGTGGAACTGGTAGAGATCGATGTAGTCCGTCTTGAGCATTGCGAGGCTGACGGCCAGGTCTTTCCACAAGCCTTCGCCGGTTTTGGACGGGGTCTTGGTGGCGATGACCAGTTTCGTTCGGTCCAGGCCATCGAACGCCAGGCCGATTTTTTCTTCGCTGTCGGAATATCCGCGCGCGGTGTCGAAAAACGTGATTCCACCCTCGACCGCGCGCAGCAGCAGGTGCTTCGCCGTTGAAAAATCGATGCGCTGGATGGGAATGGCGCCGAATCCGGTACGGGAAACGACCAGCCCAGTACGGCCTAATGTGATGTATTGCATGGGGAACCTCCAGGGTAGTAGAAATTGGTACAAAACCGTCAGGTTTCGACACAAAACCAGTATACCACGGCGGTATACACCCGACAGGCTTTGCGCTATCATGTCTGTGGAATGCCCAGACCGCCCGGCGGCAACCGGCTGGCTGGCGATCAATGAGCTGGAGGATTGAAACGAATGGACAAACGTGAGATCGCATTGCAGAAACACACGGAATGGAAGGGCAAGATCGAAGTGATCGCCCGCGCCTCCGTGGACAACAAGGAAGCGCTTTCCATCGCCTATACGCCCGGCGTGGCCGAGCCCTGTCTGGAGATCAGCAAGAACGTCGACTTGTCATACCAGTACACCCGCCGCTGGAACATGGTCGCGGTTGTGACCGACGGCACCGCGGTCCTCGGCCTGGGCGACATCGGCCCGGAAGCCGGCATGCCGGTTATGGAAGGCAAGTGCGTCCTTTTCAAGGAGTTCGGGGGAGTGGACGCGTTTCCTCTCTGCATCCGCAGCAAGAGCGTGGACGACATCGTCCGCACGGTCGAACTGCTCGCCGGCAGTTTCGGCGGAGTCAACCTGGAGGACATCTCCGCACCCCGTTGCTTCGAGATCGAGCGCAGGCTCAAGCCGCTCTGCGACATCCCGATCTTCCATGACGATCAGCACGGCACCGCCGTCGTCACGCTCGCCGCGATGATCAACGCCCTCAAACTCGTGAAAAAGGACATCGCCAGTATTTCCGTCGTGGTCAACGGATCCGGCGCCGCAGGCATTGCGGTCACCAACCTGCTCATGGCCATGGGGCTGCAGGACGTTGTCCTCTGCGACCGCAAAGGCGCCATCTATGAAGGCCGTGAAGGCCTCGACGGCGAAAAGGCCCGGATGGCGAAAATCTCGAACCGCCAGATGAAAAAGGGCACACTGTCCGACATCATCAAGGGTGCCGACGTCTTCATCGGCGTCTCGGCCCCGGGGCTGCTCACCGCGGCCGATGTCGCCACCATGGCGTCGGATGCCATCATTTTCGCCATGGCAAACCCCACGCCCGAGATCTTCCCGGACGAGGCGAAAGCCGGCGGCGCGCGGGTCATCGGCACCGGCCGCAGCGACTATCCCAACCAGATCAACAACGTCCTCGCTTTCCCGGGCATTTTCCGCGGGGCGCTGGACGTCCGTGCATCGGACATCAACGACGAGATGAAAATCGCGGCCGCGTATGCGATCGCCGGACTGGTTTCCGACGGGGAGCTGACCGCGGACTACATCCTGCCCGTCGCGTTCGACAAGCGGGTCAAGGACACGGTCGCCGCCGCGGTTTCAAAAGCCGCCAGGGATACCGGAGTTGCCAGGATCTGAGTCTGTGACGTCGACCCCCGCGGTGTGGTGACCCCTGCCGCGGGGGTTTTCCTTATGAGGTGGATCGTATGCACGACGAAACTGTTTGGGTACCGTTCGACCAGGTGGAACAATTCATGAAAGACGCATTCGTCGCTCTCGGCGTCCCCGAGAACGAGGCCGCCGTCTGCGCCAACGTCCTCATCGAGGCGGACAAGCGCGGAATCGACTCCCACGGCGCGAACCGGTTCAAGCCGATCTACTACGACCGGATCAAGGCCGGGATCCAATTCGCAAAGACCGAATATGAAATCGTACGAGAAGGCCCGACGACCATGGTCGTCGACGGGCATGACGGCATGGGCATGGTCGTCGCGAAACGCGCGATGCAGACGGCGATCGACAAGGCCCGGCTGTATGGCATGGGTATGGTCGCCGTCCGTAACTCCACGCATTACGGCATCGCCGGCTACTATGCCACGATGGCGTCTTCACAGGGCATGATCGGCATCACCGGCACCAATGCGCGCCCCTCCATCGCGCCGACCTTCGGCGTGGAGAACATGCTCGGCACCAACCCCTTGACCGTGGGCATGCCGACGGACGAGGAATTCCCCTTTGTCCTGGACTGCGCGACGTCCATCGTCCAGCGCGGCAAGATCGAGTATTATGCCCGGGTTGGCAAGGACACCCCGGCCGGACAGGTCATCGACCAAGACGGCAACATCCGGACCGACTCCGACGGGATCCTCGTGGACCTGACGAAGGGCACGGCCGCCCTCACGCCGCTTGGCGGCGCTGGCGATGAAATGGCCGGCTACAAGGGATACGGGTACGCGACCGTCGTCGAGATCCTGTCCGCGGCGCTGCAGCAAGGCAGCTACCTCAAGATGCTCACCGGCATGCGCGACGGAAAAAAGGTGCCCTATGGCCTGGGGCACTTCTTTATCGCCATCGATGTCGCCGCGTTCACCGAGCCGGCGGATTTCCGAAAGACCACGGGAGACATCCTGCGGGAGCTTCGCGCTTCGAAAAAGGCGCCAGGCCATGACCGCATCTATACCGCCGGCGAAAAAGAGCACGAAGCCTGGTTGTACCGCCAGGACAAAGGCGTCCCGTTCAATGCCGGTGTCATGGCGGAATTCCTCGAGGTGCGCGACGCGCTTGGATTGACGGGCCACAAGTTCCCGTTCGAGTAGGGGAGGCGCCCGCATGAAACGGTTCATCCTGGCATTGGACCAGGGAACGACCAGTTCGCGTGCAATCCTGTATGACCATGACGCACGTCCGGCCGCCCAGGCCCAGGCCGATTTTCCGCAGATCTATCCCAGACCCGGCTGGGTCGAGCACGATCCCGCGGCGATCCTGGAGAGCCAGTTCCGTGCCGCCGCGGCGTGTGTCGCCAAGGCGGGGGTGTCCGCCTCGGACATCGCCGCCATCGGTATCACGAACCAGCGGGAGACCACCGTCGTCTGGGACCGCAAGACCGGTCGGCCGGTCGGGAACGCCATTGTCTGGCAATGCCGGCGGTCGGCCGGTATCTGCGACCGCATAACGGCCGCCGGATGGGCGGACGAGATCACGGAACGGACGGGACTTGTCGTGGATGCCTATTTTTCGGCGACGAAAATCCGCTGGATGATGGAGAACATCGAGGGCGTAGAGGCAGACGCTCAGGCCGGTCGCCTGGCGTTCGGCACCATCGACACCTGGCTCGTCTGGAACCTGACCCGTGGCGCCGTCCATGCGACGGATGTCACCAACGCGTCCCGGACGATGCTCATGAATCTGGACGAACGGAAATGGGACTCGTCCCTCTGCCAAAAACTGGGCGTCCCCATGAGCATGCTTCCGCAAATCCGGCCATCGAGCGGGATTTTCGGCGAGATCGCGGCAGGGGTCCCCGGCATGGAGGCGTTTGCGGGAATCCCGATCGCCGGCATCGCCGGAGACCAGCACGCCGCGCTCTTCGGGCAGGGCTGCCTGGAACCGGGCGATGTGAAGAATACATACGGCACCGGCTGCTTCATGCTCATGAACACCGGCGAAAAGCGGATTCGCTCCGGCAATCGCCTGCTGTCGACAGTGGCCTGGGAGACGTCCGTCGGCGTCCGGTATGCCCTGGAGGGCTCTGTATTCAACGCCGGATCGGCCATCCAATGGCTTCGTGACGAATTGGGCCTGATCCGTACCGCCAGCGAGTGCGACACACTGGCGGATACGGTCCGGGATTCGGGCGGCGTGTTCTTCGTGTCCGCCTTCACCGGCCTGGGCGCGCCCCACTGGGACATGTATGCCCGCGGGTTGCTGCTCGGACTGACCCGCGGCACCGGAAAGGCCCAGATCGCACGGGCTGTCCTGGAGGGGATCGCCTATCAGGTTGCGGATCTGCTGGATGCCATGCAGGAGGATGCCGGAATCCGCTTGACGGATCTCCGGGTCGATGGCGGGGCGAGCGTCAGCGAACCGATGATGCGTTTTCAGTCCGATATCCTGAACTGCCGGGTGAACCGGCCGGCGGATATCGAAACAACGGCGCTGGGCGCGGCGTTTCTAGCCGGTCTTGCGGTCGGTTTCTGGAAAGACGAAGCCGAGACGGCATCCCTTCGCCGCGACGGGCGCGTGTTCCGCCCGGAAATGGACGAAGACAAACGGTCCGCGCTGCGGGCCGAATGGAAACGGGCTGTGGAGCGTTCGATGCGGTGGGAGCACAGCTGACGCGGATCTCTGTCGGATCCGGTCAGCCTGAAGTGACAGCAGGCGATACTTTTTCGAGTTGACTCGGATCCCTGTCGGATCCGAGTCAGCCTGTAGTGATTGAAGGCGATACTTGCTCCAGCTGACTCGGATCCTCCAGCATGTCGGTCATGCGCTTGATGGATTTGGCAAAGTAGAATCCGTCGCCGATGCGCTCATCCAGCGTGAATCCGATGTTCATCACGTCGCGCGCCTGGATGGATCCATCCGGCATGACCATCGCGTCCTTGTGGATGACGCCCATCACGGCAAAGATCGACGTGGTGCCCCACTCGTACAGATGGTGGTAAGGCGCATCTGTCCCGATGCTGCCGAGGTTGGAGACGAATCCGGTCGTATGCATCGGATCCACGTCGATGAGCCCTTTCGGCAGGATGCCGTAGAAGTCCATCGCCTCCAGTACCTTGATGAACCCCATCAGCAGGACGCGCGGCAGGTGCAGGAAGCTTTCCAGGATATGGATGGCTCCCCGGCTGGTTTCCGGAGCCGCGCGGACTTTGCGCACTTCGCCGCTGATTTTCGCGCAGATCGTGTCGATCGTGTCCTGCTCGCTGAACGTATACCGGACGACTTCCTCCTGCGCCTTGTCGTTGAATTCCCTCTTGACGACAAATGCGATATCGATGGAGTTGCGCTGGTACATCCGGCGTCCGACGATGAACCGGTTCAGGATCGGGCGCTCGTTGACCGTCTTGACCATGGCGGCCAGCACGGCGTGAAAAACGGTGAACCGGACGGCGGACGTCCGGTTTTTCTC
>CAZNGQ010000077.1:0-11127 GCA_964572095.1 uncultured Oscillospiraceae bacterium | reverse complement strand
AAGACGAACGGGAGCGAAGCCCCCTGCTTGTACATGTATCCGCCTGCCAGGAAAGCGGCAACCGATCCAAACCCGCCCATGAAATTGATGACGCCGTTCGCGCGGCTTCGCAACGGCGACGGGGTTGCGTCCGGCATCAGCGCAACGGCGGGGGCGCGATAGATGGACATGAAGAAATTCATGCCGACGACCGCCATCATCAGCAGCAGGAGCTGCGCGGTCGGGGTTTTTCCGATGGTATGTAGGGGGATCAGGACAAGGAACACCGCGGCGACCGGAACGCCGACGATCATATAGGGAATACGCCGGCCGAGCCGGGTTCGGGTCGTGTCGCTCTTCTTGCCGAAAAACGGCTGGAAGATCAGGCCGGCGATATTGTCAAAGGTCATGACAAACCCGACAAGCGTCGACGAGCTGATCAGTTTGTCCAGGAAAACAGGTACGTACGAATTGTAGACCGACCAGGCGATTGACACGGAAAAGAATGCCAGACCTATGATGAAAATCCGCTTCCATTCGAGCTTCATGTTACCCTCGTTTCCGGATCGGCGTACGTCAATTTGTTTCATTATACGGGAAAATCCGTCCGGGCAAGCTGGGAAAATGAGAATGATTTACGCCGGATTCACGCTTAAGTTTCGCCCCGACGCGTTCGATATTAGTATGTCCGGCAAATCAGGCGATGGATCAAAAGTGGAACGGGTCTTGGCCCGGAGGTGTTCGCATGAAAAAGGCGCTGCGCGAGAGGGTTCTGGAGTGGGCGGTCGCCAATCGGGATATCGTCGGCGAGGCCATCCGGGCAAACAGCCGGCGGATGCCGATCATATCCGCCATCTGCTTTCTGGTACACATGGCTCTCGCCTTCAACTTCGTTTTCTTTGTGAAAGCGGCGGATGCCGGCCAGATCCTTTGGCGGAAGGAGATCATCACGGGGCATGTCCTGCAGACCGGCTTCTATGCCCTCCTGTGTCTGGTCACGCATGCAGGTTTCTATAAAAAAGCGACGCAACCCGTCAACCGTCTGCTTCAGGCACTGTTCCTCATGGATACCATGGCGGCCGGCATCGCGTTCACTTCCATCGACCAGCGTGTCACCACCAACATCACGCCTTTCCTGGTGGCCAGCATCATATGCGCTCTGGCGATTTACTACCGCCCCTTCGTGTCGCTTCTTCTCGGGACTGCTTCGTTTGTCGCCTTTCTGGCCGCCATCGGCATCCATCAGTACGACCCCGCCGTTTTGGAATCCAACCAGGTCAACGGGCTGGCGATCGCCGCCATTGCCATCGGATTATCCATCCTGCTGTGGACAGGGTACGCAAAGACCGTGAAACAACAGCGGATCATCGCGCAGGCGAACCTCGAAATGCAGGAGATGAATGTCAGGCTGGCTTTCCTGGCTTCACACGACGCCTTGACCGGGCTGTTCAACCGCACACGATTCGAGGAACACGTGGTGGAGGAGATCAATCGGATCCAGCGATATGGCGGTTCCGCCGCGATGATGCTGTTTGACATCGACGATTTCAAGCCGATCAACGACCAGTACGGCCATCCGACCGGCGACCAGGCCATCCGGCATGTCGCGACCATTGTCCATGACAACCTGAGGGTGACGGATATCGTTGCGCGGTGGGGCGGCGAAGAGTTTTCGGTGCTTCTGCCCGAAAGCAGCCGGGAGGAATCCGGAACGGTCGCCGAGAAGATCCGTTCCCGGGTCGAGGAGAATCCCTTTGTCGGCAGAAGCGGAGACTCGATCCGGATCACCGTCAGCGTCGGCGTGGCCATGCTGAACATGGAAGCCCTCGATCCGCTGGTCCAGGCTTACCAGGAAGCGGATGCCGCGCTGTACCGCGCGAAAAGGAGCGGGAAAAACCGCGTGTTCCTGCTGGCCCCGACGGTCGATCCGACCGGAACGGATGAGTCGGTTTGACAATCTATCCCAAAACATGACATAATCTGGTTGTAATCCCCCCGGATCATTGCGGGGGAACCGCATGCCGTCTCCGACCGTAAGTTTCTCGACCGCATGAAGGAGAAACCGAGCTCGGGGACTTTTCTTTAGCGGGGAGGTCCCACTATGAACCGAACAGCCATCCTGATCGATGGCGGCTTTTTCGTGAAGCGCGCCATCAAGCTCTGGGGCAAAAAGACGCCCGAGGAGCTGGCAAACATCCTGCAAGACTACTGCTGCAGACATCTCAAGAGAAACCGGGAGGATTTTCACCAGCTCTACCGGATCTTCTATTACGATTGTCCGCCGATCAACAAGAAAATGCACCATCCGCTGACGAACCGGCTGATCGACTATGCCAAGACCGAGCAGTACGAGTGGCGCCTCGCCTTCCACGACGAATTGCGCAAGCTGCGCAAGATGGCGCTTCGTCTCGGCAACCTCGACGAGGAGGGAACGAACTGGAATCTCGATCCCCGCCTGCTGCGGAACGTGATCACCGGCAAACTGCCCATCAGCAAGCTGCGCGAGGAAGACATCATCCTCAACACGAAGCAGAAAGGCGTCGATATGCGGATCGGCGTCGACATCGCTTCCATGGCCTACAAGAAGCAGGTCGAGCAGATGATCCTCATCGCAGGTGACAGCGATTTCGTGCCTGCGGCCAAGCTCGCGCGTCGGGAAGGCATCGATTTCATCCTCGATCCGCTGTGGGCCCAGATCAAACCGGACCTGTTCGAGCATATCGACGGGCTGCGGACGGTCTGCGAGAACCCGTTCGACGGCGGGGAGTCTTTCGAGGATACCGGCAAGGCGGAGATGGGATACGAAGCGGACGAGGGCGACGACGACGACATTCTCCGTCTGGCGGCGCCCGCTCCGGCCAGCCTGCCCGCTCCCCCGCCGGCGCCCGTTCAAGTGCCTGCGGCATCACACGCGCCCGTGAGCGCATCCGGCCCGGCGTCGGCGCACGCCGCCGAGCCCGGTCCGGCGCACACGGCCGGACAGCCGGCCGCGTCCACCGCGACGGCCCGCCGACGGACACAGCGCAAGAAAGCCTCCGCCGCCGCCAAACCCTCGCAGGAGACCCCGTCCGCCGTCGAGGCCGTACAGGCTCCGGCTCCGGCCATACCGCACCATCCCGCTCCGGATGCCGAGCCGCATGCCGCGCCCCCCCGCAGTGCCGGCAGGCGCAGGCGCAGGTCCGGAAAGCCCCACGCTCCTGCAGCCGCCCCGGGAACGGACACAGCGGGAGAATAGTCAAAGCACATGGAAAAGCCCGTCGAGCACGAAAGCGATTTCGTCCAACGGGCTTCTCTATTGCCTTACCTTAAACCTGGCGTGATGCCAACTGCCGAAGACCCATGCATGATCCGGGACTTTACCGCCTGTCTCCGGTTCATGCCTTCTTGTCTGTCTTCTCCGGCTCGAGCACCCGCTGCAGGAACTGCCTCACCCGTTCGCCGGCGTTCTGGGAGAACACCTTCTCCGGCGGGCCGTCCTCCACGATGACGGAATCGTCCATAAAGATGACCCGGTCCGCCACTTCGCGGGCGAATCCCATCTCGTGCGTGACGACAACCATGGTCATGCCTTCTTTCGCGAGCGCTTTCATGACTTCCAGCACTTCGCCGACCAGTTCCGGATCCAGCGCGCTGGTCGGCTCGTCGAACAGGATGATGTCCGGCTGCATCGTAAGGGCGCGCGCGATGGCCACACGCTGCTGCTGTCCGCCGGACAGGCGGGCGGGATACTCGTCCTTCTTGTCCAGCAGGCCGATTTTCTCGAGGATGGGCAGCGCGACCGCCGTGGCTTCCGCAACACTCATTTTCTTGACGACCTGCGGAGCCTCGATCAGGTTGCCCAGAACGGTCTTGTGCGGAAACAGGTTGAACCGCTGGAACACCATGCCGATGCCCGAGCAGATCTCGATGATATCCTTCTGCTTGTAGTTCAGCTGGTTGACCCCGTTGATCCGGTGCGCCAGGAGGCGGCCTTCCACAAAGACCTTTCCGCTGGTGATCTTTTCAAGCCGGTTGAAACAGCGGAGCAGGGTGCTCTTACCGGACCCTGACGGTCCGATGACGCACACGACTTCTCCCTGCGTGATTTCAAGGTTGATATTCTTCAGCACTTGGAGAGGGCCGAAAAACTTGTCTACATTCTCCATGCGGAGCATTGATTCCACTGCCGCGCCCTCCTTAGTCATAGACCGCGAACCGCTTTTCCAGCTTTCCCGCGACAAAGGTGAACACCGTCGTCAGGATCAGGTAGAGCAGCATCGCAGGCACATAGACCAGCGCGGAGCCGGTCTTGGTCTGGATCAGGTTCGTCGTGCGCATCAATTCGGTCAGCGCGATGGCCGAGACCAGCGCGGTGTCCTTGAGGACCATGATGAACTCGTTGCTGAGCGGAGGGATCAACCTGCGGTAGGACTGCGGAATGATGATGCGGCGCATCGCCTGCCCGTATGTCATTCCCAGCGCGCGGCTGGCCTCGAGCTGGCCTTTGTCGATGGACTGGATGGCCGCCCGCACGATTTCCGCGAGGTAGGCGCCGCTGTTGAGCGAGAAAGCGATCAGCGCGGCGGCGAATTTGCTGTTGATCATGAGCGCGGGCGAGATGAGCGGCAGCGCGTAATAGACAAAGAACAGCTGCATCATCAGCGGGGTCCCGCGGAAGAACCAGATGTAAAAGCCACAAGGCGCGGAGATGAGCTTATGGCGGGAAATCTTGCCGAGTGCCAGAAACACGCTCAGAACGAATCCGATGCTGACCGACAGCGCGGTCAGGGACAAAGTCAGGCCCGCGCCTTCGAGCAATGCCGGCAGATAACCCAGGAACTTGTCAAAAGCCTCCATCCGAGGGCCTCCTCCTGTTTAGTGGAAACGCCGCGCCGGCTGGTCTCTCTCGACCGGCCGGCGCGGCGTCATGCAGAAGCGGGAATCAGCCGTTCTTCTGGACCATGTAGTACTGTGCGACGACGATGTCGACCATGACGCCGTCGACGCGTCCGAAGGTCAGCTCGTCAAGGGCCTGGTTCACGGCATCGTACTTGCTGTAGGTGAAGGTCGCGCCGTTGTCCAGCAGTTCCTGGCAAAGGTCGTCCGCGGTCGTACCGGACTGCGAGCAGATCTTGAGCTTGTTCAGGTCCTTGGCGGGATCGGCGATCGAGGCGACCGTGTCGCGGGTGAGAAGCACGACCTTGTTGGCGACGTAGGGTTTGGACTGGAGGAACTGGGCCATGCGGTCCTCGGTGATGGACGTGGCGGAGATGATGGCGTCATAGCGGCGGGCGGTGAGGCCGTTGAAGATCTGGTCCCAGGCGGTGGATTCAAACGTGACTTCCATGCCCAGGTCGGCGAACAACGCACGGGCGAAGTCGAGATCGAAGCCGATCTGGGTCTTGCCGTCGTCGTCGACGAATTCCATCGGCGGGTAGGAGTCGTCGATCGCGACGACGACCTTGGTCTTCTTGTAGGTCATGTCCTTGGCGGTGTCGACCTTGACATTCTGGCTGCCGCCGTCGGTCAGGTTGGGCGTGATGTCCGTGCCGAACCATTTCATGGAGATTTCCTTGATCTTGCCGTTGGCCTTGAGGTTGTCGATCGAGGCATTGATCATCTCCAGGAACTTCGTGTCGTCCTTGTGGATGGTGATGCCGATCGGCTCGGCGTCCTTGCTCTCCCAGGCCAGCTTGAACTTCGTGGATGTCGTCGTGGAACCGGCGCAGCCGGCGGCCAGCGAAGCAAACATGCCGAGGATGAGGACAAGGGCGATCCAGCGGAATACTCGTGTGCGCATTTCTAATCCTCCCGATGTCTTTTTGTTTTCCGGCGTCATCGCCGGGCGCCATGAGTCCGGCGCATACTTATGCACGATATGGTATCACGCATCCTTTTTAAATGGTATCCCTTTACGGATTATCAACCGCTCGCATTTGCACAAATCACGATCGAATCCTGCATTTTCCGCGGCTTGGTCAAGGCAGCGGTTCGGCTTCCCTGCGACGGAAAAACCGGAGTTTCGTCTCGGACAGGATGACGGCGAAAAAGATCGCGACAAAGCCTGCCGCCCGGACAGCCGTGATCCGCTCTCCCAGGATCACGACCGACGCGGCTGCGCCAAAAACGGCTTCCAGGCTCAGGATGACCGCTGCGGCAGCCGGATTGGTGTGTTTCTGGCCTACGCTCTGGAACACCAGCGCGATGGCGGTCGCGAAAACCGTCAGGTATCCGACCTCCAGAAAGGCCCGGAAAGGGACGGCGGACGGCATGGGTTCGAAAATCGCCCAGACGGTCCAGCAGCAGGCGGCCGTAACCGCAAACTGGATCGTGGTCAGGACAAAGGGGTCGCGTCCGCGGGAGAAAGTCGATACGCAGACGAGATGGATTGCAAAAAAGAAACCTCCAAGCAGGGTGAGCCCGTCACCGGTCTCGATGTGGAACCCGGACTGCAAAGCCACCATGCCGACACCGGCGATGCATAAAACAGCGGCCGAGAGATGGTACCGGTCCGGCCTGGTCCCGTTTACCGCCCAGTGCAGGAACGGGACGATGACGCAGTAGACCGCCGTGAGGAACGCGTTCTTCCCGGGGTCGGTCGTGACAAGCCCCATGGTCTGGACGCTGAAAGCGGCAAACAGGAAAACACCCATAACCGCTCCGCGGCGCAGGTATTCGGCATTCAGCAGCGCTTTGAGCCGCTTGCGGAAGAATACGGCCAGTAAAGCCGTCGCTCCGGTAAAGCGGACCGCCAGGATGAAATGGGCCGGCAGCGAGGACAACGCGCTCTTGAGGAGCACAAAGGACAGCCCCCAGATCAGGGCGGCCGAGAAAAGCGCGCCCTCCGCCAGAAACGGATGCGCGGCACGGTCATGGACAAAAGGATCCCTCTTCTGCTTCACGGCGGTCAGTGTACCCCATGCCTCGCGGTCTGGCAACCTTTTCTTCCATTTGCCGCCCGGTTCGGCTATGATGGTGCAATACGAAAAAGACCGACGCGAAGGAGCCCTGACATGCGATTCTCACGGACCTCCCTTCTCTCCCGAAAAGGCGGCACGCCCCTCGGCGCCTTGAACGGAATCCGCCCTTCCCGCGACATCATCCTGTTTTTTTTCATCACCGGTCTCACCGGCCTCGCGATGGGACTGTCCGACAACATCTTTTCCAACTACTTTAAAGACGTATACAACGTCGATGCCATGGCGCGCGGCCTGATCGAGTTCCCCCGCGAACTGCCGGGCCTGCTCTGCCTGGTGGTCATCTCCGCCGGTTCCTGTTTCGGCGATGTACGCATGGCGATCTTCGCCCAGGCGGCCATGCTGGTCGGCATCACGGTGCTCGGCCTGGTGACCCCTTCGTTCAGTGTCATGCTGATTTTCCTCTTCATCAACTCGCTGGGCATGCATACCTACCTGCCGCTCAACGACAGCATCGGCATCTCGCTCGTCAAGGACGGCCGGGTCGGCGCGCGGCTGGGACAGTTCAACAGTATCCGGACGGCCACGACGATGGTAGCGGGCCTGATGGTCTTTTTCGGGTTCAAGTCCGGATTCTTCACGTTCAACTCGTCGATCACGCTGCCCTTCCTGATTTCCGCCGCGTTGCTTGCCGTCATCCTCGTCCTGTATCTCATGCTCCAGAAGCATATCGGCCCCAAGCCGGTCAAGCACGGCAAGGTCAAGCTGGTGTTCCGCAAGCGGTACCGGTACTATTACATCCTTGCGGTGCTGAACGGCGCGCACAAGCAGATCATGGTGGTTTTCGGGCCCTGGGTCCTGATTGAGCTGCTCGGGCGCAAGGCCGACACGCTCGCCATCCTGGGCGTGGTAGGCGCGGCGATCGGCATCGTTTTCATGCCGCTGCTCGGCAGATGGGTCGACAAGTTCGGTCCCGGCCGCCTGATGACGATCGAGGGGGCCGCCTTCATATCGGTCTATGTGGCGTACGGCCTGCTCAGTAAGGTTTTGCGGAAAATACGCTGGCTCAGGTCGGCTGGCCGGTCGTCGTGGTCTTCATCCTCTTCGCCATCAACCGCATGGCCATGCAGTTCGGCATGATCCGGGTCGTCTACCTCAAGCAGATCGCGGTCGAGCCCGAGGACATCACCCCGACCCTCTCAACCGGCATCAGCATGGACCATATCGTCTCCATCACGCTGGCCGCCGCGGGCGGATGGGCCTGGAAGGCGCTCGGCCCCCAGTATGTGTTCTATGTCGCGGCGGTTCTGTCGATCCTCAACGTCGTGATCTCCATGCTGGTCAGCAAGGAGATGAAAACGATGTCGGACGCGGTTCAGCCGGAGACGTAAGTCCCGATAATCCACCGCATTTCAATGGACGACCAGTCCGTGTGCCCGGAAGGTCGCGCGGGCTTTTTCCATTTCTTCCGGCGTCGGTTCGCGCGTGCCGCCCAGCTCGTAGGAACGGGACAGCCCGGACCACTTGTACTCGCCCATCTTGTGAAAAGGCAGCAGCTCGACGCGTTCCACGCACCGAAAACGGGCGACATAGGCGGCCATCTCCTCGAGCTGGGCGTCGTCGAGTGTGTACCCGGGTACGATGACGTGCCGGATCCAAACCGGCGCGCCGGTTGATTCGCGGTATTCGAGCATGGCTTTCGAGTCTTCGTTGCCCTTGCCGGAGATCCGCCGGCAGAGTGCGTCGTCCCAGCCCTTGATGTCCAGGAGCAGCAGATCCGCGGCGTCGACCGCCTCCCGGCAGGCGGCCAGCGGCATGCCTCCGGAAGTGTCGACCGCGGTGTGGATCCCCTCCTCCCGGGCCAGTTTCAGGAGGGCCTGCGCAAAGCGGGGCTGCGCCAGCGGCTCTCCGCCGGTCAGCGTGATCCCGCCGGTGGCGATGAAGGAGCGGTATTGGAGCACGTCGTCGATGGCCTCGCCCGCGGTAACGGTCCTGCCGCCCGCGAAAGCGATGGCGTCGGGATTGTGACAGTAGAGGCAGTTCAGGGGACACCCCTGCAGGAACAGGACGTACCGGAGTCCGGGGCCGTCGAGCGTGCCAAGCGTCTCCACGGAGTGGAGGCGGCCGGACTCGGCGCGAAACCGGGCTTTTTCGTCCGCCGGCATCATGGTCAGAACCTCGTGTGGAACGTCCGGTTGATGACGTCCTGCTGCTGTTCGCGGGTGAGCTTGATGAAGTTGACCGCGTATCCGGATACCCGGATCGTGAGCTGCGGGTACTTCTCCGGGTGGTCCATGGCGTCCAGGAGCACTTCGCGGTCCATGACGTTGATGTTGATATGGTGTCCGCCTTCCGTAAAGTACGCGTCCATCAGGCGTGCGAGGTTCGTCTCCTTCTCCTCTTCGGTCTTGCCGAGCGCCCCGGGCACGATGGAGAACGTATAGGAGATGCCGTCCTCGCTGTAGTCGTAGGGAAGCTTCGCGACCGACATCATGGAAGCGACGCTTCCTTTGCTGTCGCGGCCGTGCATCGGGTTGGCACCGGGCGCGAACGGTTCGCCGGCCTTGCGCCCGTCGGGGGTCGCGCCGGTCTTTTTGCCGTAGACGACGTTGGAGGTGATCGTCAGGATGGACATCGTCGGTTTGCTGTTCCGATAGGTCTTGCGCATGGACAGGCGGCCCATGAACTTCCGGACGACGTCGACCGCCAGCTCGTCGGCGCGGGGATCGTTGTTTCCGAATTTCGGGAAATCCCCCGTGATCTCGAAATCGACGGTCAATCCCTGTTCATTCCGGATCGGCCGTACTTTTGCGTATCGGATGGCGGACAGGGAGTCCGTCACGACCGACAATCCGGCCAGGCCGCAGGCGGACGTCCGCATGACATCCTCGTCGTGCAGGGCCATCTGGAGTTGTTCATAGCAGTACTTGTCGTGCATATAGTGAATGACGTTGAGCGTGTCGATGTAGAGTTCCGACAGCCAGTCGCAGATGTCGGCAAACCGCGCGCGGACCTCGGCATAGTCGAGGTATTCGCCGGTCACGGCCGCGATGGCGGGTCCGACCTGCGCGCCGCTCTTTTCGTCCCGGCCCCCGTTCAAAGCGTACAGCAGTGCTTTGGCCAGATTGGCACGCGCCCCGAAAAATTGCATCTGCTTGCCGATACGCATCGCGGAGACGCAGCAGGCGATGCCGTAGTCGTCGCCGAACTTGGGGAGCATCAGGTCGTCGCTCTCATACTGGATGGACGAGGTCTGGATGGACAGCCGTGCGACATACCGCTTGAACGCCTCGGGCAGCCGGACGCTCCACAGCACGGTCATGTTGGGTTCCGGTGCCGGTCCCAGGTTCGTGAGGGTATGCAGGAACCGGTAGGTCATGCGGGTGACCATATGGCGCCCGTCCTGGCACATGCCGGCCAGCGCCTCGGTCACCCAGGTCGGGTCCCCGCTGAACAGCTCGTCATAGGAATGGGTGCGGAGGAACCGGACGAGCCGGAGTTTCATGACGAAATGGTCGACGAATTCCTGGACCTCGGACTCGTTGTATCTGCCTTCGGCCAGGTCGCGCTCCGCATAGACGTCCAGGAACGTGGACACCCGGCCCAGCGACATGGCGGCGCCGTTCTGGTCCTTGATCGCGCCCAGATAGGCGAAATACGTCCACTGGATGGCTTCCTTCACATCCTCCGCGGGTCTGGAGATGTCCGATCCGTAACCGGCCGCCATCCGCTTGAGATCCTCCAGCGCCCGGATCTGCTCGCTGATTTCCTCCCGCAGGCGGATGACTTCCTCGGTCATGCTGGATGAAAGCCGGCGCTTCGCGCTTTTCTTCTCCGCGATCAGGTGGTCGGCGCCGTACAGCGCGATGCGGCGGTAATCCCCGATGATACGTCCGCGG
Source organism: uncultured Oscillospiraceae bacterium (assembly GCA_964572095.1). Classification (GTDB taxonomy): domain Bacteria; phylum Bacillota; class Clostridia; order Saccharofermentanales; family UBA5734; genus JAAYKS01. The sequence continues at coordinate 353 of CAZNGQ010000077.1, read as the reverse complement.
CCGTACGCGTCGGGCAGTCCGGTGATGATGCCGGATTTCCGCGCGGCGAGCATGGCTTCGGTATAGACGTCGAATACGCCGTCGTTGTGGGTCTTGCGGTACTGGAACACGTTGTCGACTTCCGGATCCATCTCCCTGCCGTATTCCGACAGCGAAGACCGGACCATGCGGATGCCGCCGAACGGCATGATCGCGCGCTTGAGGGGTTCGTCGGTCTGTAGTCCGACAACAGTCTCGAGATCCTGGTCGATGTAGCCAGGCGCGTGCGCGTTCACGGTGGAGATGGTATGCGTGTCGATGTCGAGCACCCCGCCGGCATCGCGTTCCCGCTCGAGCAGTTCCAGGACGGAAGC
>CAZNGQ010000076.1:0-11329 GCA_964572095.1 uncultured Oscillospiraceae bacterium | reverse complement strand
ATGATGACCGCGATCTTCCTTATAAAAAAGCCAGTTCCGCTCGCGCTGCTGACCCTGTCGATCATTGGCATGGTCTTTCTGTCCCGCATTCCGTTCAGGCAGATCGCCAACAGCATCCGCCCGATCCTGTTCATCATCCTGTTCGCGTTTTTCCTCAACCTGTTCACCGTGGACGGGAACGAGCTGTTCCGGATCGGCCCGCTGCATGTGACGGATGCCGCGCTCGAGACGGCGATACGCATGTCGCTGCGCCTGATCCTCCTGATCGTCTCGACGTCCGTGATCCTGACCCTGACCACGACGCCCATCCTGATCGCCGACGCCCTGGAGTCGCTGATGAAACCATTGGAGCGACTGCGGTTCCCGGTGCACGAACTGGCCATGATGATGTCCATCGCGCTCCGCTTTGTACCGACCCTCGCCGAAGAGACCTCCAAAATCATGAAAGCGCAGTCTTCCCGTGGCGCCGATTATGATACCGGCGGTATCATCAAGAAGGCGAGAGGGCTCGTTTCGGTCCTGGTGCCGCTGTTCATCAGCGCCTTTCGCCGGGCGGAGGATCTGGCGGTCGCCATGGAGGCCCGATGCTACCGCGGCGGCAAAGGCCGGACGAAGCTGAAAGTGATGCGTTTTTGCCGGCTGGATGCCTGGTCGGCCGTCGGAAGCGCCTTGTTCCTGACCTTGCTGTGCCTGCTCCAGTTCACATCCATCCTGCCCTGACACGCCTGGAGGTAGCCCTATGGACCTTTTCATCGGCATTGACCTGGGAGGAACCAACATCGCCGCCGGCGTCGTGGACGCGGCGGGACGCCTGCTGTTCAAGGAATCCATCAAGACCGGGGCCGAGCGTGACGCCGGCGCCATCCTCGAGGATGTCGGCGCCCAGGCTGTCCGGCTTATCGAAGCCGCCGGCGCCAGCCGGACGGACATCCGCGCGATCGGCATCGGGTCCCCCGGCACCCCGGACAACGGGCGCGGCGTGGTCATCTACTCCAGCAACCTGCCTTTCCGCCCCGAGACCCCGATCCGCGGATTCCTGCAGGCCCGGACCGGACTACCGGTCCACCTCGAGAACGACGCGGCCTGCGCCGCGCTCGCGGAAGCCCGGGTCGGCGCGGCGAAAGGCGCGGCGAACTCCGTCACGCTGACGCTCGGAACGGGCATCGGCTGCGGGATCGTGGCAGGCGGGCATATCTACCATGGATTCAACAACGCCGCCGGCGAGTTCGGACACTCGGTGCTCGTCCCGGGCGGTGAGCGTTGTCCCTGCGGACGGCGCGGCTGTTTCGAGCAATACGCGTCGGCGACCGCGCTCATCCGCGAAACCCGGCGCGCGATCGCCCGCCGGCCGGACTCCCTGTTGGGCAGAAGCGTCGGTCCGGAGCGCAGGATCAGCGCCAGGACCGCGTTTGACGCCATGCGGGCCGGCGATCCGGTCGGGACCGAGGTTGTCGGCGATTTCCTGCATATGCTGTCCGAAGGCGTGACGAACCTGATCAACACGCTGATGCCCGAATACCTGTTGATCGGCGGTGGCGTCTCCAACGAAGGGGAGACCTTGCTGGCGCCGGTGCGCGCGTTTGTCGAAGAAAACGCCTACTACGGCGAGGGCGTGCCCCACACCCGGATCGAGCGGGCGGTCCTGGGCAACGATGCCGGGATCATCGGCGCGGCGCTGATGGCGGCCGACGCGCTGGCCGGATGACGCGCTCCATCGCGCTTCTGACCGAATATGACGGTACCCGCTTCATCGGGTGGCAAAGCCAGCGGGAGGGCCGCACGGTGCAGGGGGTGCTCGAGAGCGCGCTCTGCGCCCTGTTCGAACAGCCGGTCCGGCTGGCCGGGTGCAGCCGCACCGACGGCGGTGTGCACGCGTTGGGCCATGTCTCCCATTTCCATGCCGCGGGAACCATCCCCACCGACCGGATACCGCTCGCCCTCAACGCCAGCCTGCCGGACGACATCTCCGTGCGGATGGCGGTGGATGTGCCGGCAGAATTCCACTCCCGCTTCGACGCGCGCGCCAAGCGCTATTCCTACCGGATCTGGAACGCCCGCACCCGTCCGGCGATCGCCCGGCTGACCTCCTGCCACGAACCCCGGCCGCTGGACCTGGACGCGATGCGCCTGGCAGCCGCCCATCTGCTTGGCCGGCACGATTTCACGTCGTTCAAGGCGGCTGGATCCTCCACCGCGAAAACGACCGTGCGTACGATGTACGACATTCAAGTCATGAACCATCCGTCGGACCCATCGATCACAATCACGGTCACAGGCGACGGTTTTTTGTATAATATGGTTCGAATCCTTTCCGGCACCCTGTTGTACGCAGGACTCGGGAGGATCCGGCCGGAGAGCGTCCCGGACATCCTGGCGGGCCGCGACCGGCTGAAGGCGGGCAAGACGATGCCTGCGCGGGGCCTGACCCTGGAAGCCGTATACTATGAAATGGACGGACGCCTTGCCACCCTGACCGGAGAAGGCCTGGAGATGGAAGCGTTCAGGGAGCTGAGCCCCCTGGGAGGAATGGACGATGGCAACTGACAACAAGTGGAACGACCGCACCAACATGACCATGCTGACGGACTTTTACGAGCTGACGATGTCCAGGGGCTACCTCGAGAACGGCATGCAGGACACGTACGCGTTTTTCGACCTGTACTTCCGCAGCGTGCCGCAGGGGGGCGGATACGCCATCATGGCGGGCGTCGAGCAGATGGTCGACTACCTGCAGTCCCTCCAGTTCACCGAGGAGGACCTGACCTTCCTTGACAGCACCGGCCAGTTCAACGAAGCCTTTTTGGCCTACCTGCGGGACTTCCGGTTCTCCTGTGACGTCTGGGCGATCCCCGAAGGAACCCCGATTTTCCCGGGCGAACCCATCGTCAAGGTCCGGGGGCCGGTCATCCAGGCACAGATGGTCGAGACCATGCTGCTGGTCACGATCAACCATCAGAGCCTGATCGCCACGAAAACCGCGCGGATCGTCCGCGCCGCGAAAGGCCGTGCCGTCCTGGAGTTCGGCGCCCGTCGCGCGCAGGGGTACGACGCCGCCGTGCTGGGAGCCCGCGCGGCCTACATCGCCGGTGTGAACGGCACTTCCTGCTCGATCAGCGGCCAGCAGTTCGGCATCCCGCTGTCAGGCACCATGGCGCACAGCTGGGTCCAGGTCTTCGACAACGAGTACGAAGCGTTCAAGGCCTATGCGCTGGCCTATCCTGAAAACACCGTCCTGCTGGTCGACACCTACAATGTCCTCAAGTCCGGCATTCCCAACGCCATCCGCGTCGCCAAGGAAATCCTGGAGCCCATGGGCAAAAAGCTGCGCGGCATCCGGATCGACAGCGGCGACCTGACCTACCTGTCGCAGAAGGCGCGCGAGATGCTCGACGAGGCCGGTCTGGCCTATGTACGGATCACGGCTAGCAACTCGCTGGACGAGACGATCATCCGCGACCTCGTCCTGCAGGGGGCTTCCATCGATGCGTTCGGCGTCGGCGAGCGGCTCATCACCTCCCGGGAGGAACCGGTGTTCGGCGGCGTATACAAGTTGTCCGCCATCGAGCGGGACGGCGTTGTGATCCCGCGCATGAAACTGTCGGAGAACGAGGGCAAGATCACCAACCCCTGCAACAAGGAAGTCTGGCGCTTTTACGACCGCGAGACGGGCAAGGCCCTTGCGGACGTCATCACCGTCGTGGGCGAGACCATCGATGAGAACCGGCCCTACGAGATCTTCGACCCGCTGCACACCTGGAAGCGCAAGACACTGGAGAACTTCACCCTGCGTCCCTTGCTCCAGCAGATCTTCCAGGGGGGCGAATGCCTCTACCAGCGGCAGCCGATCGGCCGCATCCGCGAATACTGCGAAGAGCAGCTGTCGACCTTGTGGGAATCCGTCAAGCGGTTCGAGAACCCACAGGTATACTATGTCGACCTGTCGCAGAAGCTATGGGACATCCGCGACGGCCTGATGCGCGAAAACCAGAACCGCATATAACCCATCGAATCACGCATGCCCGCGGCGGCCGCCGAACAGCGGCTGTATCCGCAATCAGAAACGGAGGACTCACCCATGCAGATCAAGGCCAACATCACCATGCAGGACGGCGCCGCCATCACAGTCGAACTGGATCCCGCCCAGGCGCCGAACACCGTCCGGAACTTTGTCTCCCTGGCAAAGAAGGGGTTCTATGACGGGCTCGTTTTCCACCGCGTCATCTCGGGGTTCATGATCCAGGGCGGCTGCCCCCAGGGTACCGGCACCGGCGGCCCCGGCTATTGCATCCGCGGCGAGTTTTCCCGCAACGGGCACAGCAACGCGATCCGGCACGCCCGCGGCGTCATCTCGATGGCGCGCTCCGGCCATCCCGACTCGGCAGGTTCGCAGTTTTTCATCATGCACCAGGATTCGGCTCATCTGGATGGCCAGTACGCGGCGTTCGGCCGGGTCGTCGAGGGGATCGAGACCGTCGACGCGATCGCTGCCGTCCGCACCGGCGCCGGCGACCGCCCGAAAGAGGAGCAGAAAATCAAGTCCATCGTAATCGAAGCCGATGCGGAAGGCGAGGCGTTCCTCACCGAGCCGGAAACGCTCTAAACCCGGAGTAAAAACCGGAACGCACGCGGCATGTATTCTTGTTGACATCGGGCGCTAAACCAATTACAATTATGCCTGCTGTAAAGCGTATGCGCCCGTAGCTCAATTGGATAGAGCGTCTGGCTACGGACCAGAAGGTTGTGGATTCGATCTCTGCCGGGCGCGCCAGATGAAAACCCCTGAGGCTGTGAGGCTTCGGGGGTTTTTCGTTTGTGGAGGGCGTGCGGGTGTCCGCTGGCGATGGCTTGACGAAACACATCGAAAAGGTCAAAGTCGAACAGAGGGGTTCGTCTCTCGTGCTTGGCCATCGTCTGTTCGTCGGACTTCATATTGGGGAGGAAATGGTATGCCAAAGAAGTTTGTCTTTATCGGAGCTGGCAGTTTACAGTTTACGAGGGAACTGGTACGGGATATTTTAACTTTTCCGGTATTTCAAGATGCAATCATCGCATTGGTGGATATCAATGAAGACAACCTGGCCTTGGTCAAAAGGGCAATCGATCACATCGTAACCGCAGGCAAGTATCCTGCCACCGTTCTTGCAACGACCGACCGCAAAACCGTGCTGGAGGGTGCGGACGGCGTTCTGACCACCATTCGAATGGCCGATGATGACAGACCCCTGAAGGCGGAGATTCTGATCCCTGCCAAATATGGAGTACACACCTGCGTGGGCGATACACGCGGTCCTTATGCAGTCATGCGTTATCTGCGCACCATCCCCGCGATCATGGACATCGTTCGGGATATTGAAAAATACTGCCCCAAAGCAATCTATCTCAACTACACAAATCCGATGGCGATGCTTTGCCGCACCATACAGGGCTTAAGTTCGATCACGGCATCGGGATTGTGCCACAGCGTACAGAAAACGGTAACGCAACTGGCCGGATGGATCGGAGCTCCTGAAGAAGAGATCACGTATCTTTGCGCAGGAATCAACCACCAGGCACATTACTTGAAGTTTGACTGGAACGGTGAAGACGCAAACCCTCTCATTCGTCAGGCGATTCTCACCAGACCAGAGGTCTACAACGAGGAAATTGTGCGCAATGAAATGTTTCTGGCGCTCGGCTACTACGTCACCGAATCGTCAGGACACAACAGCGAATACAACTGGTGGTTCCGGAAACGTCCCGAATTGATCGAGCAATACTGCCATCCCGGCACCGGCTGGAACCCCGGCTTTTCTCAAACCAAGGAAAATATCGAGAAGAGAGCCTACCGCTATACTCCCCAAGGCCGTATGCAGGAGTTTGACAAATGGATGGCAGAGCCGCTTGATCTGGATCGCGGGCTGGAATATGCAGCCTATATCTTCAACGCGTGCTTTGGAGACGGAACCATTTTTGAATTCAATGGGAACGTACGCAATTTCAACCTGATCGACAATCTCCCTTATGGCTGCTGTGTTGAAATCCCGGTGGAAGCATCCAGGGCGGGTCTGCGGTCCATCCGGATCGGAGCGTTGCCGCCACAGCTTTCCGCACTGAATACAATCAACGCACAGTGTGAAGAAATGGCGGTCGAGGCCTATTTGACGGGCGATCCTGAAAAAATATACCTGGCCAATTGTTTTGATCCGTTGACGGCAGCCGTTCTTTCTCTCCAGGAGATACGGGCAATGACCCGTGAAATGATCTCTGAAATGATGGATTGGCTGCCAATTAAATATAATATATAAATACTTTTTTATTTACAATCCGATCTGGCATGCCAGCCCCGGCTTCCCTCGCTGCCGTCAATAATAATCCGCCAGACGGGTCATCATATCCAGGAAAATCGCGTTGCGGTCCACAGCGGTGGCGATGCGGATCATGTGCCGTCCCGCGTCCACGCTCCAGGTGCACTGGTCGGTCAGGATCGGGCTGGAGGCCAGCACGGTCGGAACCCAGTCCGGGTTGAGCAGGCAGGCGATCGCCGCAATGTCCCAGATTTCCTTGTTCCAGGCAAAATGATCCTTGTGATAGGACTTGAACAGTTCGATCAGCGAATTGCACAATGCGTTCCGCCCGCCCAGGCAGGCTTCCAGCTCGTAGATCGATGTCAACAGGTGCGAAGCCACATTCAGGGCCGGAATCTGGAAAAGCGGGACCCCGGAGTCGAAAACCACCCTGGCGGCGGCGATATCCTGTTTCAGGTTGAACTCGCGGGTGTCGCGCCAGTACGGAGCGTGGCCGCCAAGCCAGACGACGACCATATGCCGGATGATTTCCGGATTGGTCAGGATCGCCGAAGCGACATTCGTGATCGCACCGATCGCGACGACATACAGCGGATCCCCGATCGGCCGGGTCAGGGCCCGCTCCACCAGGTCGGCCGCCGCGGCGCTTAAAACCGGCGTCTGCCCGTCCGGCAGATAGCGGTACGACCCGCGCAGGACGGGAATCGTGAACTTGTGCGGCTTGAGGGGATCGTTCCCCGCCACATCCAGCAGACGAAGGATTTCCCGATAACTTTTTTCCATGCCGTCTGCCGGCCCCGATGAGCGGTTGTTGAAATACGGGGCGGCATAGATCGCCTCGACCTGCAGCCGCTCGGGTGACGCAAGCGCATACATGAGTGCAAACTGGTCATCCACTTCGTTATCGGTGTCGGTGTCCAGGACCATATGCAGGATCCCTGCAGGAATGGTCAGGCGTTCCAGCCGGTCGACCGGGTCAAGCAGTTCTCTCATGTTCTGTCCTCCGCCAGGATTCGGATCCGTATCTGTTGTGATTACAATAACATAAAGCAAGTCTTAGCGTTTACCGGTCTCCCGGGCCGGGAACCGGTTATAATGAACTGTCACTGGACCGCACCAACGAGGTGAGAATATGGCAGGAAAAAGATACGCATCGCTCCTGCTCGCATGGATGATTTTATTGACCGGCTGCGAAGGAATGAAAGAAAACGAGGCAACTGTGATGAGCGAGCTCAACCCCTCTGCATCAACAAGCAACCCGGACACCCGAAACGTCCTCAGACCGGCGCCCAACACCCCGCTCGTGTCGCATCTCTATACGGCAGATCCCTCGGCGCATGTTTTCGAGGGAAGACTGTATCTGTATCCCTCCCATGACCGGGATCAGGATTTTCCCTCGGACAACAACGGGAACCAATACCAGATGGTGGATTACCATGTGTTTTCTTTGGATTCCGATGATGCGGAAGTGACCGACCACGGGGTGGCTTTGGCGCTGGCGGATATCCCATGGGCCGACAGGCAGCTCTGGGCACCGGATGCGGCATTCCGAAACGGCTCGTACCACCTGTTTTTTCCCGCCAAGGACCGGGACGGCGTGTTCCGGATCGGGGTCGCCACAAGCCCTTCACCCTCGGGACCCTTTACCGCGGAGGACCGCCCCATCGAGGGCAGCTACAGCATCGACCCGGCGGCCTTTACCGATGAGGATGGCCGTGCCTACCTGTTTTTCGGCGGCATCTGGGGCGGCCAACTTCAGAACTGGATGACGGGAACGTATGTGGCGGGCGCCAAGACCCCTGCCGGAGATATGCCCGCACTCGGACCCGTCGCCGCCGAACTGTCCGATGACCTGCGCTCGTTCAAGACGGTGCCTCTGGAGATCCGGATTCTTGACGAAGAAGGGCGACCCTTGCTGGCATCCGATGAGGACCGCCGTTTTTTCGAAGGGTCCTGGGTGCATAAGTACAATCATCTTTACTACTTGTCCTACTCGACCGGGTCCACCCACACTATCGTATACGCAACTAGTGAGAACCCCCTCGGTCCGTATACCTACCGCGGCCGGATCCTGGATCCGGTTTCCGGATGGACCACCCAGCACTCGATCGTCGAGTACCAGGGCAGATGGTTCATTTTCTACCATGACTGTGAGCTGTCCGGCGGAAAAGACAGCAAGCGCAATATCAAGTATGCCGAGATCCGGTACAATACGGATGGAACGATTCAGCGGGTCGGCCATTGAGCAGATCTCTGCAATCGCTTCTGTCGGGTATCCCAAACGAATCATCTGGAAACGGTCGTTTCTTTCTCCGCATAAAGATGCGCCATCCGGGTTTTTCACCTGCAGATATGAAGACAATCGTGCCGAATTTTTCTTTTTTAATGAAAAAGTGCTGTCGATCCATGAAAAGTCGTGTACACTTATTCTCGATGCGCATGCAGCTGGATGCCGATCGGTCCCGATAGGACGACGCGATGCGGCGGCGCGAAAAATCGATTGCCATCAGGCGGTTTCCACCCGCCTGACGAAAGAAAGAAGGAGAAAAACATGATCAAGAACGTACTCGTCACTGGCGGTTCCGGACGCCTGGGCAACTTCGTCTGCCCGTATCTCCAAAGCATCGGCTACAATGTCGTCGCCACCGACCAGAAGCCCCCGGAGCGTGAAAGCGAGAACGCCAAGGCCCGCATTCCGTTCATCAAGGCCGACCTGCTCGACATCGGCGACATCATGAAGGCGATCGTCTTTGCGAAAGCGGACGCGATCATCCATCTCGGCGCGATCCCCTCCAGCACCGAACTGCAGTCGCCGTTCGACGACCGCGAGCTCGGCCCCGCCCCCGGCGGCCGCGTGACGTCCTGGCGCATGGAAGAAGACACCACGATGAAGGTCAACACCATGGGCATGTATTATGTCCTGGACGCGGCCCGTCGTCTCGGCGTCAAGACCTGCGTCACCACGACGTCCTATTATGCCTATGGCCAGGGCGGCCAGATCGGCGGCAAGCCGATCAACGTCCCGTACCTGCCGATCGACGAGGAGTTCCCCTGCCAGCCGGGCGACACCTACTCGCTGTCCAAGTACCTCGCCGAAGAAATCATGAAGGCGTTCGTGCGCTCGTATGACATGCGCTGCGTCGCGCTCCGCCTGAACGGCGTCTTCTACTACAACGCCCCGTTCGCCAAGTTCGTGTACAAGTTCCCGGTGGACTGCCCCGACGTCGCGCCGGCCGGCAAGGGCTACATCGATGGCGGCCTCTCCGAGCATGCCGACGCGCGCGACATCGCCCGCATCATCGACCTGACCCTGCAGAAGGTCGACGACCTGCCGAATCCCTACGAGGCGTTCAACGTCTGGTCCTGCACCCACTACACCTGCGAGACCCGCATCGCCTACCGCAACAAGTATCCTCAGTATGGCGACATGGTCGACAACATCAAGGGCTTCGAAGGCCTGTTCACCATCGAGAAGGCCCGCAAGCTCCTCGGCTACGAGCCGCAGTACACCTGGAGACTGGGCAACGTCGAGTATACGAACGACGGTTCCCCCTCGCCGTTTGGCAAACCCTAAATCGGACTGAATCGCTTCAAATGGACAGGCCGCGCCTCGAACTCGTCGAGGCGCGGCCTTTTCAATGGGAGCCGCTGGCGGATAATATATAGATGGAACGATCCGCAATTTGAGATCGATCGTGGAGAGACCGGATGGACTGGAAATCGTTGTATGACAAGAAAAACCGGCCTGGATTCGGGCAGATCCGGGATTTCCTGCCGGTACCCGCCTTTGAGGCCTTCACCGAGTTCAACGCCATCCTGCGAAGAGACTACAACCTCGGTTATGTCCAGCCCAAATACACGGAGGCCTATGGATGGACCTACGCCTATGGCCGAAGCGGATACCTGCTGGTCAATCGGGTCTGCTTTCTGGAAGACCGCTTTTCGGTAGAAGGCGTCGATGTGAAGGGGATGGACGACTTGCCCAATGCCGTCGCGCACGTGGACGCGATGTTTCACGACGGATTCCTGGCGCGCTACGAGGCGTTCGACGAGGCTCGGAAAACCCGCAGGCTGGCAAAACGGAAGGGGAGCACCGAGCCGGACCTGCAATCCGTGACGCGAAACAACCTGGTTTGGCCCAAGAAGGTGTCCAGACAGGACTTGATGCGTCTGTACAAGAGCGATGCGGAAGGGATGCCGGACGAGGAACTCCTCGAAAACATCGGGCTGGAGCTGTACGTCCGGTGCCGCGAAGCCAAAGAGATCTATGGACTCATGGAGCGATACCGGATCAAGTGCCTGCATTGCGGCGGCGTACTGGGCGGCCCCGGTATCCTGGTCTGCGGCTGCGGCAGGGAATATACGTACCAGGCCTACCGCAAGGGGTTCCGGGAGAACAATATGCCCCGGGGCGCGGCGTCGGCGGTGTTCGACCGGTTCCTGGAGGACTGGATGGCGGCGCGGTCCGCCTGGGAAAAGATGCTGCGGATCGACGGATTGATCCATGCGTTCCACATCGCGGCAATCAGCGGGGCCCAGGGGCGCCCGGTCGGCGTCAACCTGATCCAGGGATCCAAAAAGCAGGTCGTGGAGCTGATCGAGGCGCTTGCGGCCAGGTAGGCAGGCATGGTTCCGGGGTGCCTCTACTCCCCGTTGAGCCACTCGATGGCCGCGGCCTCGGTAATGTATCCGTCCCGGGCCCTGTCCCGGACCACTTTCGCGCCCGCCGCCCAGGTCTTGAATTCGTCCGGGCTGATCCGGCCCTGGATCCGCATCTGGTTGTATTTCCGGTTATATGCCTTGGTATAGGCTTTCAGCAGTTCGCTGGCCTGGACTTTCTGCTTGTACTTTTTCAGGGCGCCGACGCCCTGGCAGGTCCGGGTTCCGCTTTTTTGGACCCGGTCGCAGTATCGGGTGCCGTAATCGCCCTTGACGATGAAATAACGTCCGCAGTGCGCGCATTTGCGGAGACGGACGCCCAGCTGCACCATCTTCATGAGTTCCAGCGTGGCGATGGCCAGTGGATCGCTGTCGGAAAAACCCTC
>CAZNGQ010000075.1:0-11360 GCA_964572095.1 uncultured Oscillospiraceae bacterium | reverse complement strand
CGACCGGATTCTCGTCCTCGACAACGGCCGGTTGGTCGGAAACGGCACCCATGCGGAACTGCTGGCTTCCTGTCCGGTCTACAAGGAGATCTGCATGACCCAGATCGAAGGAGGGGCCGCCTGATGGACAAACAATCGAAAACGTCCTCCAGCCGGCGGCTGCCGGACTACCAGCCATCCCAGAATGCGGGCAGGCCCGGCGGCATGCGGCCGCCAGGACCCGGAGGCGGCGGCCCCGGCCGCGGCATGATGAGCTTTGAAAGGCCAAAGAACACGAAACGAACCCTGCTTCGGCTTCTGGCCTATCTGGGGCCGAGCCGCTACCTGCTGATCATTGTGGTCCTTTGTCTGGGAGTCAGCACGGGAGCTTCACTGGCCGGAACCTGGTTTCTGAAGCCGCTGATCAACGACTACATCCTGCCCGGCGATTTTTCCGGACTCTGGGTGGCGCTGTTGACACTGCTGTGCATCTACCTGGCCGGTGTCGCCGCAAACTTCGCCCAGAGCCAGATGATGATGCGTGTCGCCCAGCGCACGGTCAATGTCCTCCGGCGCGACCTTTTCGACCGGATGCAGACCCTTCCGCTCCGATTCTTCGACGCGAACACCCACGGCGATCTCATGAGTCGGTTCACCAACGATATGGACAACGTCCAGATGGCGATGGAGCAAAGCCTGACCCAGCTGGTGTCAAGCGCCGTAACCTTTGCCGGAACCATCGCCATGATGATGCTGCTCAGTCCGGTCCTCTTTCTTGTAACCGGTACGGTCATGGTGGTCATGCTGGTCTTCAGCCGGTGGCTGACCAAGCGCGGCCGCCGGTTCTTCCGGGAACAGCAGCGCACGCTGGGACGGATGAACGGCTATATCGAAGAGACCATCGAGGGGATCAAGGTCGTCAAGGCCTTCACCCATGAAGCCGAAGCGCGCGCGGATTTCCAGGAGCTGAGCGGGGATTTCCGGAAAGCCGCCACCAAGGCGAACATCATCGCCGGAATCATCATGCCCATCATGGGAAACCTCAACAACATCAGCTATGCGGCGACCGCGGCGTTCGGCGGGTATCTCGCGGTGCGCGGGGTGTTCGACATCGGGTCCCTGGCGGCCTTTCTGCAGTACACCCGTCACGTAGGGATGCCCATCAACATGATCACGAGCCAGATCAACACCCTGCTGTCGGCATTGGCCGGCGCCGAGCGGATTTTCGCGGTGATGGACCTGGAGCCCGAAACGGACGGCGGAGCCTGGCGGCTGGTCCGGTTGTCGGGAGAGGCCGGCGGGAACGACGGCCGGGAATCCTGGGCCTGGCAACGGCCGGGCGCGGACGGCGCTCCGGAACGGGTGCCCCTGCGCGGCGATGTACGCCTGCACGGGGTGACGTTCTCGTACGACGGCAGGACGGACGTGCTCAAGGATGTGGACCTGTATGCCAAACCGGGACAGAAGATCGCCTTTGTCGGATCGACCGGAGCCGGCAAGACCACCATTTCCAATCTGCTGAACCGTTTTTACGATGTGCAGAAAGGAACCGTGACATACGACGGAATCGATGTGCGGGAGATCAACAAGGATGATCTGCGCGGCGCGCTCGGAATGGTCCTGCAGGACACCCATCTTTTCTCCGGCACCGTCATGGACAACATCCGGTACGGCCGGCTGGACGCAACGGATGACGATTGCCTGAAGGCCGCTGAACGGGCGAGTGCGGACTCGTTCATCCGCAGGCTGCCGCAGGGGTACCAGACCGCGATCACCGGGGACGGAGGGAGCCTGTCCCAGGGGCAGCGGCAGTTGCTGGCCATCGCCCGCGCCTATGTCGCGGATCCTCCGGTCATGATTCTTGACGAGGCGACCAGTTCCATCGACACCCGAACGGAACGCCTGATTGAGCGCGGCATGGACTTGCTGATGGAGGGGAGGACGGTTTTCGTCATCGCCCATCGATTGTCGACCGTCCGCAACGCAAACGCGATCCTGGTCCTGGAAAACGGGGAGATCATCGAGCGGGGCGACCACGACGATCTGGTCAGACAGGAAGGGAAGTACTACAGGTTATTTACCGGACAATACAGACTGACCTGACGAAGCTGCCGCACGATCGATCGCCGGCCGGCCGGATCTCATGACCCGTACAGATAAGACTGGAGCAGATCGACATTGGGCAGGAGATCCAGGTAAAACGTGTAGTCGTAACTGGTATAGCTGCCCGCCAGCGGCAGGCTGGCCTGTGTGAGCCTATAATCCAGCATGGCCGGCGCGGACAGCAGGAAAGAGGACATCTCCCCCTTGCTGAGTCCCGTATAGACCAGCGGCAGGATCTGTTCGAGCAATCCGGGATAGGACAGGACGCTCATGCCGCGCGCTTTCTGCATTGCCAGTTCCAGGACATGCCGTTGGCGGGACGTGCGCTGGAAGTCACTGTCGATCTTGCGGATCCGGACATACCATTCGGTGAAGCTGCCGTTGAGATGCTGCAGTCCGGGCTGCAGGCCCATGATCTCGGCCTCGGCGGCCGTCAGGTCGATGTCGAGGCCCCCGAGGCTGTCGATGATGCCGTCGAATCCCGAAAATCCGACGGCGATGTAGTTGTCGATCCCGACCCGGAAGTTCCGCTCGATCGTGTCGATCAGAAGGCGCGGACCGCCATAGGCGTAGGCGCTGTTGATCTTGAGCACGCCGTCGCCCTCCCGGCCGGGGATGATGACCCCCGTGTCCCTCAGGATGGAAGCCATTCGGAGCGTATCCGACTTCTTGTTTATGGACAGGATGATGATCACATCGGCGTTGGCATGATAATCGCTCTCATAGGAGTCGCTGCCGATGAGCAGGATGTTCTGGATATCCGGGTCGGACAGCACCGGAATGTCCGAAGCGTCATAACGCGCGGCCCAATCCACGGTCGGTTCGGTCGGGTCGGTCGATTCCGTCGTCTCGCCGAAGCGGGTCGCCCTCGTCGTACGGCGCGTGGTCGCGGCCGAAGCGGTGGGCAGGCCGGTCCGGGTGGTCTCCTGGCCGTGCGGCACATAGTTGATCTGGTTCAGCAAATGGTTGTAATACAGACCCGCACTCCCGAACGTCATGGCCAGCGCACCCAGCAGGACACAGCCGAAAACCGCGAGTTTATGCAAAGGACGCCTGCGGCGGCCTTTCATGTAGTGTTCTTCGCGGATTGATTTTCCATTGGAATCGAACCTGGCCCGGTTAGACTTCACCGTGTTTCCCCCTGCTTCTCCCTGTACGGCTTGAAGTGATTCTACACCGTTGCCGTCTGGAGCGTCAAACCGGTTATGCTATAATAAAACAGCCCGAAAAGGCGCCAATGTCTCCGGAAAGCAGGACCCATCGGCCATGGCCAACGACATCCGACTGATACTCACCGATATGGACGGCACGTTGCTGTCACCCGACCTCTCCATCTCCCCGGCCAATCGTCAGGCAATCCTCGACGCGCGCGCCGCAGGCATCGACACCGCGATCGCGACCGGCCGGCTGGACCTGCTCGTGCGGGACTATGTCCGCCAGCTGGATATCCGGCTGCCGGTGGTCTCGTGCAACGGCGCGCTGATCCGGGACTGCGCCACCGACGAGGTCATCTACATGAAAGCCATTGCGCCGGATTCGGCGGTCGCCATCCTGGAGCGATGCCTGGACCTGGGCGTCGATTGCCTGGCCTATACGCCGTATGGGGTGTGGTTTCCCCGCTACAGCCGCCGCATCGGATTTTTCAACGACTACAACAGCTTGGCGGAGGCGGGCGGGACCCGTACGGTCGACCTTCGTTTCTATGACGAATCCGACCTTCGGTCGATCGCGGACACCGGTGTGTTCAAGGTGTTCCTGGCGCGCCTGCGCGAAGGCGACATCGAGAACGCCGGCCGCCTGATCCGTCAGGATGTCCCGGGCGTGGGCACGATCAATTCGGTCGGCGATTCGCTCGACGTCATGAGCGAAGGCGCATCCAAAGGAGAGGCCCTCCGCATCCTGGCCGGTCATGCCGGCCTGGATCCTTCGCAGGTGGCGGCGTTCGGCGACAATGAGAACGATGTCAGCATGTTCGAGTCCGCCGGACTTTCCTTTGCCATGGGCAACGCCAGGGCGGATGTCCGGTCCGCCGCAAGCCATGTCACCGCCTCCAACCGCGAGGACGGTTTCGCCAGGGCCGTTTACGGCTATCTTCTCGGAAAGGCGTGACCCGCGATGGACCGGACGCTTTCACCGTCTAGCGCGCAGCGCATCGTGGACGAGATCGGCGCCTTGCTGCAAAGGGGGCTGCTGATCGCGAAGCCTGACGGTACGGTCCTGGCGGCGAGTGATCCGGAGCTGGTCGGTACCCGCATCGATACGCGCCCATCCGGACCATCCTTGAACGGCAGCGGGCCGCCGGGCGGCGCGGATTCGGCGGAGAAGGGCGCAGTAGACGCGATCTGCGCGGAAACGCTCCTGCCGGTCATGCTTTCCGGAGAGGTTGCCTGTGTGGTCGGGCTTCTCCGGCCGATAAGCCGCGACTCCGGGCCGGACGGATCGGAGTCCCGATCCGGCGATCCGGCCGATCTTCGCGACTGCGTGCGTGTGGTCGGCGCGATGACCGGCGTCCTGATCACTTCCCTGAAGGAGCGGCAGAAGGAGGCCGAGGCCCGCGGCGCGCGGGACCGGTTCCTGGAGGAATGGTTGTTCTCTTCCACCTTGCCGGACGACAAGTCACTGGAACTGCGCGGCCGCCAGCTCGGCATCGATGTCAACCGCGTCCGGACCGCCGGCGTGCTGCTGCTGGATCCCGCGATGACGGACACGGAAACGGGCGGCAGCGACTATGCGCTGATCGTCGAGGGCGTGCTGGAGCTCCTGCGGAAGTCCGGAGGCAGCGGCCGGGACGTCTCCGTGACCGCGGTCGGCAACCGGATCGTCCTGCTGATCGACACCGACTCGGTCACCACGGCCCGCGAGCGGCTGGAGGCCGCCCGGAGCCTGGTCGAAACCGCCTATCCGATCCATGCCGCCGGCGGCGTCGGCATGCCGCGAAAGACATTCGCCGAGATGCGGGATTCCGCTAGGGAAGCCGAGCGAGCGGCGCGAAACGCGCAGGCCACCCGGCGCCGGGACATTCTGGCGTTTGGAGACATCGCGCTCGAGCTTTTTCTGCAGGAAGTGCCCGCCCGCGTCTGGCGGGAGTACCGCAGCCGTGTCCTGCGCGGGCTTTCCGAGACGGAAGCGGCGGAATGGAGCCGGCTGCTGGCGGTGTATTTCCAGGTGGACGGCTCGCTGGCCGAGACGGCCGCCCTGCTCGGCATTCATAAAAACACGCTGCAGTACCGCCTGAGGCGGCTGGCGCTCCTGACCGGCCATGACCCCCGCCGACTGCGCGACGCGCTCGCGCTCTACCTGGCTACGATGATGGACGAGAACCGTGTCCAGTAAACTACGGAGGTATCCCATGAAAATCGTCATCGCATCGGATTCGTTCAAGGGAAGCAATTCCAGCCTGGCGGTCGCCGACCGCATCGAAACCGGCCTTCGCAAGGTTTTTGCCGATGCACAGGTCGTCAAGATCGCCATTGCCGACGGCGGCGAGGGGACCGTCGAGGCCATGTTGTCCGGCGCCGGCGGCCGTATGGTCACGACACGCGTGACCGGGCCGCTCGGCGAAGACCGGGAGTCGTTCTACGGCATTCTGGACAACGGAGCCGCCGTCATCGAGATGGCCGCGGCGTCCGGACTCCCCCTCGTACCCCGGGATGCGCGGGATCCGCGCGTGACCACGACGTACGGAACGGGACAGCTTATCCGGCAGGCGCTGGACGCCGGCGTCCGCCGCATCTATATCGGAATCGGCGGATCGGCGACCAACGACGGCGGCATCGGGATGGCTCAGGCCCTCGGGGTGTCGTTCCGCGATGCCGCGGGCGCCGAGCTGGGTTTCGGCGGAGCCGGCCTGGCCGGCTTGGCCACGATCGACACCTCCGGCCTGGATCCAAGGCTGGCGGACACGGAGATCATCGTCTCCTGCGACGTCAACAACCCGTTGTGCGGAGAGCGCGGTGCCAGCGCGATCTTTGGTCCCCAGAAAGGGGCCACGCCGGAATTGGTGGCCCAGCTGGACGCCGCGCTGGCCCATTATGCCGCTGTCGTCCACGCACAGCTTGGACTGGACTTGGCCGAAACAGCAGGGGCCGGGGCGGCCGGCGGATTAGGGTACGCGCTGCTTGTGTTCACCCGTTCGGTCCTGCGTCCGGGAATCGAGATCGTGCTCGACGTCTGCGGGTTCGACGAAAAAGCCGCTGACGCGGACCTGGTCATCACCGGGGAAGGGCGTATCGACGCACAGTCCGTCATGGGGAAGGTCCCGGTCGGCGTCGGGCGTCGGGCCAGGCGCCTGGGACTGCCCGTCCTGGCCATCGTCGGCGACATCGGGAAAGGCGCGGAAGCAGTCTACGCCCATGGCGTCGATGCTATAATGAGTACCGTCAATCGGGCGATGCCCCTGGACGAGGCGCTGGCCCGCTCGGGCGAGCTGCTGGAGGACGCCGCCGAACGTGTCATGCGGATCGTGCGGCTGGGCATCGGCATGAAATAGCGTTTCCCCGGCTCCCGGAACCGACCCGGGTCTGCCTAGACCGATCCATATCAGAAAGGATGCAAGCAATGAAAGACTCCATGCACAAGTACTTCCAGATCGGCCTGATCCATTTCATGGCTTTCCCGACCACCATGAGAGGGGAAGGCGACATCGCCGGAACCCTCCGCAAGATCGCCACGGACGACTATTTCGACGCGGTCGAGATGACCTGGATCAAGGACGAAGCGGTCCGCGCGCAGGTGCGTGAAATGCTCGCGCAAAGCCACTTGACTGTATGTTATGGCGCGCAGCCCCGCCTGCTGACCACCGGGCTCAACGCCAACGACCTCGACGAGGAAGGCCGCAAGAAGGCCGAGGCGACCCTGATCGAAGCGATCGACGAGGCGGAGTATCTGGGAGCCCGCGGGATCGCGTTCCTGTCCGGCAAATGGGATGCGGCCCGCCGCGAGGAATCCTACGCCCAGCTGCTCAAGACGACGGACGCGATCTGCACGTACGCCGCCGGCAAGGGCATGTCGGTCGAACTCGAAGTGTTCGACTACGATCTGGACAAGGCCTCCCTGATCGGCCCCGCCCCGCTGGCCGCGCGGTTCGCCGCCGACATGCGCATGAAGCACAACAACTTCGGCCTGCTGGTCGATCTCTCTCACTTCCCGCAGACCTACGAATCCTCGCGTTTCGTCATCCAGACACTGCGCCCGTACATCACGCATCTGCATATCGGCAGCGCGGTCCTGGTCCGCGGCGCGGAAGCGTTCGGCGACACGCATCCCCGTTTCGGATTCCCGAACGGCTGCAACGATGTTCCGGAGACGCTCGACTTTCTGCGCGTCTGCCGCGACGAAGGATTCTTCCGGCCGGAGAACCCGATGGTCCTGTCGTTCGAGGTCAAACCCTGGAAAGACGAGGATCCCGATGTGGTCATCGCGAACGCCAAGCGTGTCCTGAACCGCGCCTGGGCCATGCTCGAGGATTGATGGAACCGACTGGCGGAAGCGGCCAGCCTGAACAGCATGACAAAAAATACATCTTGGCAGGAGGACACTTTTCATGAGCATTGTTGTATTGGACGGTTTTACCCTGAATCCGGGCGACCTGTCGTGGGACGCCGTATCCGCACTCGGAGAGCTGACGGTCTATGACCGCACCCCCGAGGACCTCATCGTCGCACGCATCGGGAACGCCCCTTACATTTTCACCAACAAGACCCCGGTCTCCCGCGCCACGATGGACAAATGCCCCGAACTCAAGTTCATCGGCGTTCTTGCCACCGGCTACAACCTGATCGACGTCGACGCGGCCAAGGAAAAAGGCATCGCCGTGACCAACATCCCCACCTACGGCACACCCGCCGTGGCGCAGATGGTGTTCGCCCTCCTGCTCGAAATCTGCCATCACGTGGCGGAGCACAGCGACTCGGTCATGAGAGGGGAATGGACGGAAGGACTGGACTGGTGTTTCTGGAAGCATCCCCTCATCGAACTCTCCGGCAAGACGATGGGCATCATCGGTTTCGGCCGCATCGGCCAGACGACCGCCGGCATCGCACAAGCGCTGGGCATGAACGTGCTCGCCGTCGACGACTACCAGAACAAGGCGTTGGAAAGCGCGACCTGCAAGTACGCCACGCTCGACGAGATGCTCGGCCAGGCTGACGTCATCTCGCTCCATTGCCCGCTTTTCCCCTCCACCAAGGGGATTGTCAACAAGGACACCATCGCCAAGATGAAGACCGGCGTCATCCTGATCAACACCTCCCGCGGACCGCTGGTCGTCGAGGAGGATCTCGCGGCGGCCCTCAACAGCGGCAAGGTGTATGCCGCCGGTGTCGACGTGGTCTCCACCGAGCCGATCAAGGAGGACAATCCGCTGCTCAAGGCGAAGAACATCTTCATCACGCCGCACATCGCGTGGGCTCCCAAGGAAGCCCGTGCCCGCCTGATGAACATCGCCGCGGAAAACCTGGCGGCGTACCTGTCGGGCAAGCCGGTCAACGTCGTCAACGCCTGACCATGGCAATGGACCAAACGATCCGGATGATCCATGGTACCGACGGCCGGGCGATGGCCCTGGCATTGCTGGAAGCCCAGGATGCCGTGAGCCATATTCCCGCCGGCGCGTCCGTGATCCTGAAACCCAATCTGGTGGTGGCCCGCCCGGCTTCGGGCGGGGCCACCACCCATCCGGAAATCGTCCGCGGAGCCATCGAGTACCTGCGCGGCCACGGAATCCGGGACATCGCGATCATGGAGGGTTCCTGGGTCGGGGACGACACCTGCCGCGCATTTGAGCGATGCGGATATTCCGAACTGGCCCGCCGGTACGGCGTCGAACTGGTCGACCTCAAGGGAGACTCCTCCCGTCCCGTCGAAACCCCCATTGGCCCGATCCGGGTCTGTACCCGAATTCTGGACGGGGGGTACCTGATCAATCTGCCCGTCTTGAAAGGGCATTGCCAGACCGTTATGACCTGCGCCCTGAAAAACCTCAAGGGCTGCATTCCCGACAATGAGAAGCGCCGGTTCCACACGATGGGCCTGCATAAACCCATCGCCGCGCTGGCCGCGGCGATCCGCCCGGGGCTGACGCTCGTCGACAGCCTGTGCGGGGATCCGGGATTCGAGGAAGGCGGCGATCCGGTCACCACAAACCGGATGTACATCGGAACGGACCCGGTCCAGCTGGACGTGCTGGGATGCCGGCTGCTGGACCTTGACCCGGCCCGCGTGCCCTATATCGCCCTGGCCGAGACCTACGGCGCCGGTTCCCGGACGATCCGCGACGGCGATGTGCTGGAAATCGGTCTGGACGGCCGGCCGGCTGACTCGGCGGCCAAAAGGGATAAAAAACCCGGGATGCCCTCGAGGACAACCGGATTCGACGAGGTCGATATCCGCGAGGATCAGGCCTGTTCCGCATGCGCGTCCGCGCTGGCCAAGGCGTTGGACCGGCTCCGGAGCGAGGGAATGGACTTGTCCCGGCTGCCGCCGATCCATATCGGACAGGGATACCTTGGCTGTGCCGTAAACGGCATCGGGCTGGGAAAATGCGCCGGCGGAACGGTCCGTCCCGGAGAACCCGCGCAAACCGCATGCCCTCCGGCTTCGGACGAGATCATCGCACTGTTGAGAAAGGTGTCCCTATGAAAAAGGCAGCTCCGTTCAACTCCCGTCGCCTGGTCAAATGGATCATCGCCGTCCTGTGTGTCGTTCTGGCATTCTCCATGGTCGGCGGCGTGTTCCTGATGTTCCTGTACCGCTAGAAGCCCCTGCCGCCCCCGCCATGGCTGAACCCGCCGCCGCTCATGTGCGTCGAGCTGCCTCCGCCTCCCCCTGTGTTGCGGGGGATGACTCGTACCGTCACCACTTTCCGGAGAAACTGGTCGCTGGCCGCATTCATCCGCACTCCGGTCATATAGTCCCGGTTTCCGACCGTCATGACGCCGCCCGCGCGCGCGACAAGCGCGATCACCGTAAAGGCGCCGGCCAGGACCGCGACGACCAGCTGGATGACCAGGCCGGTCCACCAGGGAGCGCGAGGCCCCTCTCCACCCTGCACAGGCCGTCCCATGTAGTATTCCACATCGCTCAGGAACGCCTTGAAACTCCCATGGTAGTCCCCGTCAGGCAGGTACTTGAAGACACTGTCCAGCACCAGTTCGATCCGGGTGTCGGTGAAGTACGTGACCGCCGCTCCCGAGGTCGAGATCCAAGCGGTGCGGTTGTCCATGTCGATCAGCATCAGGATGCCGGTCCCGTGCGGCGCGTCGTAGCCGAACGCGTTCTGGTCGAAAAAGTCGTCCGCGACTTCCATCGCGGATTTGCCCCCGGCATCCGCCACCGTCAGCAGGACCACGTCGATCCCCTTGGCGTTCGCCACCCGAAGACACTCCGCCTGGAGGTCGGCGATCTGCGCGTCCGTCAGCAGTCCGGCATTGTCGTAGACTTTCTGGCCCGCGGTGAAACCGCTCGAGAACAGGAAGCAGCCGAGAAGCAGCGCCGCAAGAAGCAGGATTCGGACCCGGGTCCCGGGGCGGCCGGTTGTACTCGTCACGCGTCGTCTCATCGAAACAGCACCTCCAGAAGCTTGAGCAGCCCGAAGACCGCGCCGCTGACGCCGGCAAACCACAACAGCACCTTGGCGCGGCTGATGGGCGGCTTGCCGACCACCTTGCCGGTCTGGCCGTTCATCGCGAACAGGTACTCCTTGCCCTTGTGCATGAACGACAGCATCCAGACGGGCAGCAGCGCATAGTCCGACTGGACCTGATCATACCGGATGTCCTTGCTGCCCATCCGGACGCTGGCATACCCCGACATCGTCGACCGTGCATAATCCTCGAAATAGTTGTCGATGCGGCCGCGGACCCGCGGCATCAGCTGCATGCCGTCCAGATCGTATTTTTCGGCGAAGAAACCGGACAGGTAGGGCATCATGAACTCCTTGAGCTCACTGCCGTCGAACGGCTCCAGTTTATCCATCTGCTCGTCGAGCATCTTGGAGGACGCGTCGGCGGGAACGCGGCGGTAGAGCGCGTCCATGTTCCGGTGGATGGCGAAGAAGCTGGTTTCGGTGTATTCGGTCTGGCCGATCCGGTAAACGTGGAGCTTGGTGCCTTCCGCCTCGAAATTCCCGGCGATGTCGCAGTCGTAAAGGAAGAACGGGACATAGATCCCGCTGATCTTGCGCACCTTGGCGGCCTTGACCAGGGCGCGGGGCGTGACAAGCCCCCGCCGGCACCACTTGAAAAAGGCATCTTCGGCCTGTTTTTGGCTGATCTAGAACT
>CAZNGQ010000074.1:0-11377 GCA_964572095.1 uncultured Oscillospiraceae bacterium | reverse complement strand
GCCGGTCAGTCCGTCCGCCCAGGAAAGGGCGGAGTAGCGCGCGGAAACCCCGCGTCCCAGCGTGCGCAGGTGCGTGGTCAGCGCTTCAAACACCGCCGGCTCGCCCTCCCCGAACGCGTCCGACATCCGCTGGATCGACGCGGTGTACAAGGCATGCACCGCACCCGGGGCGGTGCGCCCCCGCGTGGCGCTTCCGGCCGCAAGCCCTGAAGGCTCGTATTCGGTCAGCAGGTCCATGCCGGTCTCCGCCAGTCCGATCACGGCATACAGGTCCGATCGCGCGAACCGCTCGAGCGAAGGGCCGCTGCCGCCGCCCAGTTCGACCGCGCGGGAGAACACGTTGTCGTCGCCGGCCAACAACCGGCAGAGGTAGGAGCGCCACACGTTCCCGCGGATTCCGTTTTCCTCCGCGAACACAACCAGCCGGCGGACCACCTCGGTCTCTTCTCCGGCAAGCATCGCCTGGACGGTCGGATCCGTGTTCATGATGTTGAAAACAATAAACCGGTTCTTTCTGGTCATATCACCCATCCTTTACACGGTAAAGTTCGTAGCGGAAATTCTTACCCCGGTATTCCTGGATCCGTGTCGCGATCGGATCGTAGTTGTCCGCCAGCACGGCAGGCACCATTGTACCGGCCGGCGCGTTCGCGTCTACACGAAAGACGACAAACCGGACGAGCCGCTCGGCGATGTATCGTTCCTGCTCGTCCAGGATGACCGGGTAGACCGCCCGCGGGATCGCCTGGTTTTCAAAAAACCGGACCTGCGGCTGAAGTCCGGCGGCCAGGTAGAAGCCAAGGTCGATATAACCATAATTCAGCAGGGACGGTTTGTCATCCTCCAGGATGATCTTTGCGAACCGGGTCTGGACCAGGTCTTCCTTGTGTACTGACATCGCATACGAATTCGGATTATACAGGTAAGTCAGGGATAACGTGACCAGGATTGCAGCAAAGGCCGTGATCCAGGCTGCCGCTTTGCCGATCCAGGCGATTCGGTCGGCCAATCGCTCAACGTATGGCCGGGCCGCCACACACCCGAGGATCGAGAACGGCGCGAAAACAAGGTAATAATAAGTATAAGCCCGGCCGCCGAGATAGACGCCGCAAGCCAGAAATCCGAGGCAGAGCCACACGGCGCGCAAGGCACGGACCGCCTGGGGATCTCGTGTCTTCACCGGTTTGACCGGGGTCTCATGAGCATCCGGGGCAAGGCAACTGCCGGATCTTCTCCGGATCAGATGGACAACGCCGCCGGCGGTCAACAGGAACAGCGGCAGATTGTGAAAGGAATGAAAGCAATACAGCCCGAATACAACGAACGGGCGAAACCAGTCGGGAAAATCATTCGGGTAATACCGGAAATTGACGGTCAAATAACTGTACAACCAGTCATGGACCGCATGGTTTATACCGAAATACACCACCCAGGGGATCGTCGCCAGGCCGATGCCCGCCGCGAACCGGATTGCGGACAGGATCGCCGGCCGGTATCGCCGCCGAAGCAGGAGATCGACCAGGATCGCCAGGATCCAGCCCAGCCAGAACGCGGCCAGTGTGAACTTGATCCATATCATGCAGCCGGCGAGTACGCCGCCCAGCAGAAGCCCGCCGCCGCCAGCCAATCCCCGGTCGGTCCCCGGATCCCGCTCCCTCCGCAATCGCAGGGACATCAGGTAAAAACCCGCAGCCACAATCGGGAGACAGTATTCCTCCGCACTGTCGCCCAGATTGAACGTGCTTGTATTGACTGTCAGGAACGCCAATGGAACGAGAGTCAGCAGCATGGCAGCGAAAGACAGATGACGGCCCTCGGCCCACAGAATGACCGTTTTCCAGGTAATCCAGAGCCAGACTGTGAACGACAGGACCTCCAGCAGGTAGACGCCAAGAAAGGAGCGGTCGGAAACCAGGCTGGCCAATCCATGCAGGAAATACAGCAGCGGTCCCTTTTGCTCGAACAAGTCGCGATAGAGCACCTGGCCGTTCATCATGCCCTTGCCCATCGTAAAGAACGCATACGCGTCGACCCAGTCGTTGGTCGGGTACAGCGGCGAACTGCGGGTCCCGATCATCAGGATCGCCGCGGAGAAGAAAAAGAGGAAAAGCAGACGCTTGCGGTCAGCGCCCGGTGTCATGCGCCCGTCCTGCCCGGCACGGATGCCGCCAGTTCCTCCCGCATGCGGGCGACAAACCAGTCGAATTCCCCCGGCTCATAGGGCGAGGGCCCGACGATGCGGTAATCGATCGGCGCGGATGGAAATCCGTCGTCCAGATAACGCGGAAACAGGTGCGCATGTAGGTGCGGCATCGAGTTGGCATGGATCTCGTAGTTGATCCGGACCGCGCCGGTCACCCGGAGCAGGGCCGCGCCCGCCAGCTGGACATCCCGCATGAAAGCCGCCATGTCCCCGGGCGGCAACTCGGAGAAATGGAGCCCGTGGACCCTGGCCAGGACGTGGCATTTGCCAAACAGCCTTCCCTGGGCGGCTTCGTAACACTCGACCCGGGAATTCGCCAACGCGGCCAGCTCGACCGGCGGATCCGGGGATTCCCGGCCCTGGCACACCGGACAGGACGCGGGATCGGACCAGGCCTCATATCCGGGGTAGTCGTAATGGAAGCTCGCGCCCCGTTTTCCATCGCCGGGCGGGCGGACCATGCGGCATCGGAGATTGCCGCCGGAATCCACATATTCCGCCTCCGTCTCCACGAATCCCTGCGTGAGATACAGGATCCGCGCGGGCAGCCCCTCCGGATCACCCGGCCGGAACGTCACGACCGGGATCTCCCGCGTCTCGTCGAGCTGGCGGATGGCGCATTGCAGCAGCCGGGTTCCGGCCCCGCGTCCGCGGCTGGGCCGCGATACGGCGAGCCAGGCGATCTGGTTGGACTTGCGGGAAAACCCGATGACGCCCAGGCAAAGGCCGGTCATCCGGTCAAAAGCCCCAAGGGCTTCCCGCTGGCGGATCCTCTTTTCAACAAAAGAAAGAAATACCGGATCCCGGGCCATGCCGGGCGAGTTGAACAGCGCCGCGACCTCGTCGGCAAGCCGGATCCAGGCAGTTGCGTCTGCAGCTTCCATCCACCGGATCAACATGAGATGACACTAGTCCTCGAGTGAGATCGCTGCGACCGGGCACTGGTCGGCGGCATCCTGGGCGGCGCTTTCGGCCGCGTTGGGCACAGGATCGACGATAACCGCCGCCAGCCCTTCCACATCCATATCGAACACGACAGGACAGATGGATGCGCACAATCCGCATCCGATGCAAACATCACGGTCAACCGATGCCTTCATGTCCTTTGCTCCTTTCGCGCTATGCCGTATGGCGGTATAAATCCATTCTACCCGTATGGCAAGAGACTCGCCAACATTATCCGCATGCCGGACCGCCGGAAATGAGTTCCACAAACACCACTTTCATCAGCGATTCGGAACGCACGACCCCCTCCAGGTCCCGGGTCACCAGCAGCAGGTCCTGGACCTGTCGCGGACCGACGGGGATCACCATGCGGCCGCCAGGCGCGAGCTGTTCCACCAGCGCCGGGGGCAGGACGGCCGCGCCCGCCGTGACCATGATCCGATCGTACGGTGCGGCCGGCGGCCACCCGAGACTGCCGTCGCCGACCAGGAACGTGATGTTTTTGTATCCCAGCCCCTCCAGCCGCTCCCTCGCGCGCTCCGCGAGCGGGAGTACCCGCTCCATCGTATAGACGCGGGCCGAGAACGGAGACAACAGCGCGGTCTGGTATCCGGAACCCGTTCCGATCTCGAGCACGCTGCCCGCGGGATCGGGATCCAGCAGGCGGGTCATCTCGAGGACCAGGGTCGGCTGGGAGATGGTCTGCCCATACCCGATCGACAGCGGCGCATCCACATAGGCATGCCTCCGGCTGTCTCCGTCGAGAAAAAGGCTCCGGTCCAGCCGCTGCCAGGCAGAAAGCAGGTCGCTGTACTGCATGAGGCTTCCTCCGCCGGGTGTTGCGCACGGAGATGCGCGGACTACTCCTGACTTATGGCGCTTCGCACTTTCTTGTCCTGATACATCAGGCGGTCGATATGGTCCAGAAACGACTGAGCGGTCATCCCGCCGGGAAAATCGAACACATCGAACCCGCAGCTCAGGTTGATCCGGTACGGAGTGTCCTGGCGTTGGTTGAACCGGTCGGCCGCTTCCCGGATGCGGCCGACCGCCACGGCGAGGTCTTCCTTGCGGCGCACCTCGAGGATGACGGCGAACTCGTCCCCGCCATAGCGGCAGATGAAATCCTCGTTGCGCAGGCTTTCGCGCAGGATGTCGCCGGTCCGCTCCAGCGCCTCGTCCCCGGCGATATGTCCGTATTTGTCGTTGATTTCCTTGAACGCGTCCACATCGATCATGATCCCGGCGAGCAGTCCCCCCCTGCCCTGTTCGCGGATACGGCGCTCGAGGCACTCGTCCAGCTGGCGCCGGTTGTGCAGCCCGGTCAGGTGGTCGGTCCGCAGCCGGCGATACAGCACCTTGAGGTAGATCAGCAGCAGTGCGACCGCCATGCCGGGCCAGACCAGCGAAACCCCGAAGACATAGATCTGGATCACGCCGCACAGCGTCGGCGGAAGGGCGAAAAACAGCAACGGGCCGAACTCGTCCCGACGGATCCGTCTTTGGTTTGCCAGAATGTGTATAAACGTCACCGCCAGGTAGGCATAACAGATGACGGCGGTAAACAGCAACCCGTCACCTCGGGTATACCGGTTGTCCGGACCGATCCGGAACAGGAAGTCCGTCCACAGGCTGGCGACGGCGATCACGGCGTTGACCAGCATCGGGAGGACGATCACGGCGGATTGCCACCGTTTCAACAGGGAACTCCGCTTGATCTGCAGGTCGGCGTACAACGCCCACAGCATGCAGGGTATGGGCTGGAGGATGAAATAGGCGACAGTCGACAAGGGAAGCAGCGCTCGGCCGGCCGGTGAACGATCGCCCGAAAAAGCCCACATGCCGGTGTCAAACACCAGCAGCAGGGCGTTGGCCGCCACCATGGCCAGGAAGATCTTCTGGTCCCTGGGATAGCGCGCCGACCTTCGCCAGAAGCCGGCAAAGATCAGGACGAGAACGGCGAACGCGAATCCATTGGTCTGTAAGTACCCGATCAAAGGCATCTGCATAGGATTCCGGCTCCATAGTCCGGGTGTTGTCCCACACGTCGCTCGTCCCTGCGTCATGGTGTCAGGATGTTAACCCAATGTTTCAGGCATGATTCTATCACGCCGGCAGTAGATTGTCCCGAGCCCGCCTCTAAATTATGCTCAACGGCTCGGTTGCTCGACGATCTGGACTTCGTAGCCGTCCGGATCGATCACAAAAAAGAACCGGACGCCGCCGCCAGCGGTGATCGGTCCGCGGACGACGGGTACGCCGGCATTGGCGAGCTCCATCATGGATTGTTCCAGCGAACCGGTACGGAATCCAATCGAGATTCCCGCGCCGCGCGGACGGTCCGGCAGCGGGCCACGCTGGATCAGCTCCACAGCGGTCCCGCTCTCGGTGCCAAGGAATGTGATCCGGGTTCCGTCGCCTGTCGAAAAGCCCGAGCGGACAGGCAGGCCGAGCTTTTCCGAATAAAAGGACAGGGAAGCCTCCATGTCGCTGACCGAAAGGGTTGTCCAGATGAACTCCATAACATGCACCTCGCTTTCCCTGTTTTCATTGTATGACGTCTTCGGCCCGATCGCTAGAACAGCATCAAACCGGCGGCCGCACTGGCCAGGTTCGCGACCAGCGCATACGCGACCGCCCGGTTTTTACGTTGCGGCCGCAGCCACCTCGCGTATACCAGCGATTCGATCACGATGACCGCGGCCTCAGCCGGAATCGCGGCAAGGATCGCGGCCATGGAGCCCATCGACACGAGGGCATACCCCAGCGCCGCGGCCAGCAGGATCTGTGTCCCTAGGTTCGCCAGCAGGAACACCATCCCGTTCTTCTTCAACGGGAAGCGGAACAGCAGCAGGATCAGGCCTTCGATCACGATGGTGGCCGCGAACGTCCCGGCAAGTTGCAGCCCGTATGCCGCAGCGAGAGTCTGGCGGGTGGCTCGGCCCGTGGCGTAATCGAATACCACCTGGTATTCGAACGACGAGCGATCCATGGCTTCGGAGACGACCGTCCTGCCGTCGGGTGTTGCGATGATGATCCGGAACCGGTCGGGCACCCCGAAATAGCTGAAGACATGGATCATGCGATCCCCGTCCGGCTCACCGGTCAGCTTGCCGAACAGGGGCATGCCGGTGCCGTTCGCCAGCGCGGGATACCAGCCCTGGCCGGTCAGGCTGAACAGGCCGGCGCGCATCACCGGATCGTCCGTGTCCCCTCCCGTGTTTTCATACGGCTTGTCGTAAGGTACCAGCAGGTCGAGGCAATACGCCCCGGGTGGCGGATTCTCGACCTGGACCGTGATCCGCGGTTTCGGCCCGAAATCAGCGGAAACGGCGGCCGGCAAGGTCGACAGGAGCGCCGGCAGGATCAACAGGGCGATCAACGCTTTCTTCCAGGATCTCATCCGGATGCCTCCGTTTCGGTCACATGGGCGGCAGGTTGCGGTGAAGCCGGTCCAGGATGCGCACCAGGCGGGCGGCCCGGGTGGCCTCCTGTTTGGCGGAGAGGTAGAACATGGCATACGTCCGCTGGACCGAGGGCGCCATTCGGCAGAAGTTGCCATAAGCCGGCTCGTTTCCGCGCAGGAGTTCCATCAACCCTTCGACCTCCTTGTCGGCGGCGCGTTCCGGTGCCGGGACGTCCCAGCGGCCATCTGCCATCGCGCGGTGCATGCAGCGGCTGCCGGCCTCCGTCATGCGCCCGCCGGCTTCCAGGGACTTCGCCAGTAAGCGGTTGCGCGGCGACCAGGGGCTGTCATCCCGGCGGGGCGCGAAGTATTTTCGATAGGTTCGCTCATCGATCCGCCGGATTTGTCCGTCGATCCAGCCGAAGCACAGCGCCTCTTCCAGCGCCTCCTGCCCGGAAAGCGTCACCGGCCCGCCCGGCTTGCCGAAAAGCAGCCAGACCCCCGCGTTGGACCCGCCGTTGACGGAAAGCCATTCGCGGAATTCCAGCCGGGTGCGGAAAGTGAGATAATCCGGCATATATACCCCCGGTCACGGCACGTTTCAACAGGTTGTTCAAATCGATTATACACGAATGGTCCCCATGCGAAAGGATGGCGTCGATGGGTAAAAAAGCCGGAAAAGCCATGAAGCCCGCCTTGGCGTTCATTGTGCTCATGGGTATCGTCAGCCTATTTTCGGACATGACCCATGAAGGGGCGCGGTCCATCCTCGGCGCCTATCTTTATCTCGCCGGAGCGTCCGCGGCGACGATCGGATTCGCCACCGGCCTCGGCGAACTGGTCGGATACACGTTCCGCCTGGCCGCAGGCTTTTGGACGGACCGAAAAAAGAACTATTGGACGATGACCCTCATCGGATACGCCATCAACATGCTGGCGATTCCCGCCCTGGCGCTCATCCCCCGAAACGGATGGGTGTTCGCCTGCGTCCTCATCGTGCTGGAGCGCATGGGCAAGGCGATCCGGTATCCGGCCAAGAACACGATGGTCTCGTTCGCCGCGTCCCAGATCGGCGAGGGGAAATCGTTCGCGATCCAGGAGTTCCTGGACCAGCTCGGTGCGTTTCTGGGGCCGATCATCCTTTTTGTCGTGGTTCTGTTGAGAAAAGGCGACACGTTCTCCGCCTACGCCCTGGGCTTCGCGGTCCTTGGCGTCCCGGCCGCCGCGACCCTGGTTTCGTTGTTGCTCGCCAGGCGAAAGTTCCCGCATCCGGAGGATTTCGAAAAAGCGAAGCCAGCCGGCGGCCGGATGCAGCCCCGGCGGTCATTCCTATTCTTTATGGCGGCGATCGGCATGCTTGCGTTGGGCTTCGCCGATTTCCCGCTCATCACGATGCATATCGCCCGGGAATCGCTGGTGCCGGAAGACACGCTGCCGCTGCTGTACTCCGGGGCGATGGCGGCCGACGCGTTCGCGGCCCTGCTGTTCGGCTGGCTCTACGACCGGTTCGGCATGCGCGTGCTGGTCGTGTCCAGCGTGCTGTCGTCGATGTTCTCCCTCTTCATTTTCCAGCTTCACACCCTGCCGATGGCGGTCGTCGGCATCCTGCTGTGGGGCATCGGAATGGGCGCGCAGGAGTCAATCCTCAAGTCCGCGGTCTCTTCGCTTGTGCCAAAGGAAAACCGATCCACCGGGTTCGGGGTGTTCGAGACGGCATTCGGGATCTGCTGGTTTCTGGGCAGCTGGCTGATGGGGGCGCTGTATGACGCTGCGCCCGTATGGCTGGTCGTGTTCTCGGTCACGTCCCAGCTGGCCTCGGTGCCGTTCTTCCTGCTGTCCTGGCGTTCTACGGTGCGGGATCGATCGCCGGCATAGGATCGGGCTCCCGGGTCAGGCACTTTTTCTCCAGCCCCTTCATAAGCAGATCCCCGAGCGGGGCGGTCGTGAGGATGGACAGAATCGCGATGGCCAGCATCAGCCCGCCCGCTGGCAGGCCGGCGGCAAGCGGAACCGCTCCGATAGCCGCCTGGACAGTCGCCTTGGGCAGGTTCGCCGCGACGCAGTACATCCGCTCGCGCATCGTCAGCCGGGAGCCGAGAAGGCTCAGCAGCACGCCGGCCGACCGGAAGGCCAGTGCGGCGGCGATCACCGCGCAGCCGGCGAACCCGGCCTGCACGATCGCCTGCGGGTCGATCTGCGTGCCGACCAGAACAAACAGCAGCAGCTGGGCAAAGATCCAGATCTTTTCGAATTTACCGGACATCCGGTGGACAAGGGTTTCGTACCGTTCCAGCAGGACCACGCCGACCACGACGATCGCGAGCAGGCCGGAGAACGGCACGCGGCCCGACAGGGCGGTTTCCGCCGCGGTCAGGAGAATCGCGACCGATACGATCGCAAGGGTCTTCCAGGTGTCCCGCAAATGGACATGCTTGAAAAACCAGACCAGCGCCAAACCCACGCCCACGCCGGCAACAGCCCCGAGAACCATCGAAACGGGTATGCCGGCCAGGCTTGCCATGATAGGGTCGTCCCCGCCGCCGGCCATCCCGAGCAAGGCGGTGAACAGGATCAGGACATAGACGTTGCCGGCCGAGGACGAGGCCATGAGCAGGGCCGGGATGTCCTTGTCCGTCCCGAGGCGCTGCCGTTGGAGCTCGATCATGCGCGGCACGATGATCGCCGGCGCTACAGAAGCCAGGATGGCGCCCAAAATGGCGGCATCCAGCCGGCTGATGCCCAGCAGCGGCGGCGCGACGAGGATCACGCCGCACAGTTCGACCGTGGTCGGGACAAAGCTCAGGAGCAGGGCGGAAAATCCGATCCGGGCGAGGGTCCGTCGTCGGATCTCGAACCCGGCACGCAGCAGGATGATGACAAGCGCGATCTGGCGGAAATCCGCGGACACCCGCAGCAGGTCCGGATGCAGGATGTCAAGCAGGTACGGGCCCGTCAGCAGCCCGGCAAGCATCATGCCCAGCAGGCCGGGCAGCCTAAGCTTGAGAAAAAGGTAGTACATCGCCAGTCCGGTCAGGGAAACCAGCGCCAGACTCAAAGCCATCGCGTCAATCCCTCCTGTGGATCCGCGTGCCGCCAAAGGCATGGATCGTCCGTGTGCCGGCAATGCAGGCGCCCCATTGTTCCGTTCCTTTCGGGATGAACAGTTCGTCACCCGGCAGCAGCACGTGCTCCTGCCCGTCCATGTAGGCGGTGTATCGCCCGGCGACGCAGACCATGTATTCGTCGAAATCATGGGCGTGCCGGACGGAAACGCGATCCGAATGGCTGGTCCAGAACGCCATCTGGCTGCCGTCCGCTGCGGTGTAGCAATAACCCGTGATGTCCGGGGTGTTCTGTTGCGCCCGATCGATCCGGTTGGCGTCCCGCCGCATGAAGTCCGGAAAATCCGGAAGATGGTCCATACAGTTCCCCCTATGCCTTTTCCCACTCGCAGCGGTAGCGGATGGTTCCAGGGTACTTCTCCCCGAGGCTCCGCACCCGGAATCCGCAGCGATGGTAAAAATCGACGGCATCGCCGTCCGTCTCGGCGACGATCCGGAGCGGCTCGTGCAGTCGCGCGACCGCCTGGATCAGCTCCCGGCCGACGCCCTGCCCGCGGAAGGCCGGGTCGACGGCGATCGCGAGGATCTCCATCTCGATCCGTTTCTCCGGCAGCAGGCTGCGGCGGGCGGCCAACACGCCCACGAGAGAATCCTTTTCCAAAAATCCATACGTGAACACATCCATGTCGTCGATCAGCGAACCGATCCAGCGGTCGAGCCGGTTCTCCGTGTTTGGATGATATAGGCTTTCCGCCAACAGGGTTCGGACATCGGACCGGTGCAGAAGTCCACGCAAATCGAGAATATGGTTCATGGCTTCACCTGCTTCACGAAAGATGCAACGGAAACGCCAGGGATCATTGCTTCTCTTCTTTTATACAACATGGACTTCAGGTTGAAAACCCGATGAGACAACATTCTTTATTTTGCATGCTTTTACGGTTTTATCTGTTCCAGGAGCCCTCCGACAAACCGCGTGCAGTCCGCCCGCCGGACCGCCTCGTCGCGCCAGGAATCGGACAGCGGCAGGTATATGCCGTCTTTTGCGTCAGGCCCCAGGTCCCACCCGCCATCTGCGACGCGGCCGCGTTCGAGCCACTCCGCGACGTAATCCAATTCCGTGGCGACGGTCCGACGGGAGTATCGGGCAAGCCAGCTGATCGCGCCCAGGTAGCCGCAGACCCGCCGATCCGTCAGCGACGGGGGCACGACGCGAAGCGGCCGGTCATAAACGTAGTAAAGCCCGCCCGGATGATCCAGCACATGCCGGACCATGGCGGCTTCGATGGCAGGGGACAACAATCCGGGCAGGATGCCCACCGGGTACAGACCGACAAAATCCACCGTGCGTCCGCCGCTCGGCGGCAGCCCGAAGATCCGGAGGAAGGCGGAATGGTATGCAGCATCGTTGTACGCACCGTCCTCAAACGCGGACTCGATCAAGCCGGCCCAGGAGCGCGCAATCCCGTTCGCGATCGGATCGTCGGGCTGAAACAGCCGGATCCAGAACGCGAGAATAAGCCGGATGTACATCTCCCAGCAGGTGGATTTCTCCCGACGGTCCGGGATGTCCCTCTGTCCGGCCAGGACATCGCGCATCCAGTCCACAGCCCGGCGCACCGGCGGATCCGCAACGGAAAACCCGAGCAGTCGAAGGCGTCGCAATGCCTGTTCGGTCGTCAGTTCCCTGTAGGGCGCCGCCATGGAATGGAACTGCCCCCAGCTCCCGTCCGTGTGTTGACGGGCCAGCACCGCCCGTGC
>CAZNGQ010000073.1:0-11471 GCA_964572095.1 uncultured Oscillospiraceae bacterium | reverse complement strand
CTGGAACAGGTTGGCGAACACGAGGTCGCGGCAGTCGTCGAGCCGCAGGGACAGGGCGGACTCGCTGCCGGTGTCCTCCTCGGTCTGGAGGGCGTATATGCGCCAGTTGCGGACGCGTTCGAACACGACCTCGACCCGCTCGTGGTGCTCGACCGACATCAGCCACACCTGGCCGGGCGCGGAGGTGTCCCGCACATGCAGGCCGTCCCGGGACTGCACGTCCGGGATCCAGACATTCTGGAACACGCCGGCGCCGCCGTCCTCGACGAGCAGCCCGTACAGACGTCCGACTCCCTTGACCGCGGTGCGGCCGGTCCCGCCGAAGTCGAAATACACATCCTCCATCAGGGAATCCGGCGCGCCGAGCCACCGGACGGCGATGCTGCCCCGGTTGTATCCCGCGTCAAACCCGACGCCGCGGACCTGGCTGATGCTCCCCTTGGGGATCTCGAGCAGCGCGCGCGGCTGGTCCGGATCGTCGAAGCCCGGGGTGTGGTCGGGGAGGGCCAGCATCGTCTCATGGCAATGCAGCCCGAACAGGCAGGTGTCGGGCTGCAGCCGGACCGTGTCGGTCAGCAGGTAGCGGCCCATGGGCACATATACGACGCGCCCGCGCGCGATCGCCCGACGGAACGCCTCGGTGTCGTCCGTCACCCCGTCGCCCGCCGCGCCGCAGTCGCGGACGCTGACCCATTCGGCGAACCCCGGCAGGTCCATCAGCCCGTCCGGACCCGGTGCCGGCGCCCGGTTTTCATACGCCGCGTCCGTCAGCGGCCGCAGGTTGGCCTTGAATTCCGCCTTGCGGCTGGCTGCCCCACCTTCGCGCCAGAGAACGGACAGTCCGGCGTGCATGTCCTCGACGACATAGTTCTTTGCGGGAGCGTGGATCGGGTTGTGGATCAGGTGGCTGTTGTAGCGTTTGCGCTGGATTTCGAAAAACAACGGCACGTCGCTGCAGAGGATGTTCTCCAGATTCAGGTGGTTGCAGCTGTGACGGATCAGGCTCATGCTGATCCCGGAGCGGGAAACACGCTCCAGCCGGCAGTCCTTCATATAGAGCTGCTCGACCTCCATCTCCGGTACGGTCACCGCCTCGGGCGTGTCACGGAAGACACACCGCAGCACCGTCAGGCCGGCACCGTGCGACTCCACGCTCACGCGGCGCTGCCCCTCGAAGACACAGTCGGCCAGCAGGGCCTGCCACCAGGGCGAGGTCTTGGCGGTCCGGATGGCGAACTCGCCGCCGTAGAACCGGCAGTGCTGGATCTGGTTTCCGATGGCCTCGATGGCCCCCGTCGCGGAGCCGACGTGGAAGTCCACATACTCGAGCGAGCTCAGCTGGGCGACGCGATACCGCAGGGCGATCGCCGCGGGATTTCCCTCGCGGATAACGAAATCGATGTTGCGTATGCCGGAGTAGAACGTCGTGTTCTGGGCGTCGACGGGTTCTTCGCCCTCCGGCGGACGGCTGTCCCGGAAAAAGATCATGTATTTGCCGAGGCCGTGCCGGTAGCCCGGCGTGTTTTCGGCCAGCAGGAAGACGGGACGCGTGCTGCCGAACCCGATCAGCCGGATGCCGCGCCAGAGGTTCACCATGCCGCCCAGCCGGTTGGTGCGGGAAGGATTGAACAGGTTGCCGTGCGACCGCTCGGACTCGATCGGGTCGATCGCGGCGTGGCGGGCGGCGGCATTGTCCCCGGCGCCGTCCGGACCGGCGCCGAACGCCTCGGGGGTGAACACCAGGGCGCAGGGGTCCGACGGGAGCAGGGGGTAGACGGATACCGCGTTCGGCATGGGGTGATCCTCCTTGTATGAAACTGTTATCACTGTAGCACAACCCGGCCCGGCCGGCGCGCCGTCCTTGCGCGCCCCACCGGTCAGGCATACAATCGTTGGAGATGAAAACCTGCGTCTGGCGGAGGGAACCACAAGTGGAAAAAGGTTATCTGGTCACGACGCCCCCTTCCCGTTGGGAAGAAGCCGCCCTGTGCGGCAACGGCGTCATCGGGGCGATCGCGATGTGCGACCCCCTGCGGGAGACCATCATCCTGTCGCATGAGCGGCTGTTCCTGCCACAGAACCCCAAGCTGCCGCCGCCGGATACCGGCAGCCACCTGGGGGAGATCCGTGCGATGCTGGCCGCGGGGGAGTACGGCCGCGCGGCGCGGACGGTCGTGAAACTGTCGGAGGCCGAGGGCTACACAGGCCTGCGGTGGACCGACTCGTTCCTGCCGGCCTGCGACCTGACGATCCGGCTCGCGGACGCGGGCGCGGTGTCGGAGTACCGGCGGGAGCTGGATTTCACGACCGGCCTGGCCGGCGTTGCCTGGAGCGACAGTCGCGGAACGGTCCGGCGCGAATGGTTCGTCTCCCGCGCGGACGGTGCCGTGGTCCTGCGGCTGTCCGCGGACGGCGGCCTGCTGGACGGATCGGTCGACCTGATGCGCCATCCGCCGGACGATTTGGCCCGCTGGCTGCGGGGGGAGGACCGGCACCTGGACCGGTTCGCCCGTGTGGAGCGCGATGTCCGCATCGAAGACGGGCCCGGCGGCGAGGCCGGCGTGCTGGAACTCGCATGCGGTTTCCACGGGGTTGAATTCGGATACGCCTGCTCCGTCCGCATCCTCGCGCCGGGCGGCCGGCTGGCCGTCCAGAACGGCGAGGTGGCATTCGAGGCGACCCGCGAGATCCTTCTCCTCGCCACCGTCGAATACCGGTCGGCGCCCCCGGCCGCCGATCCCCGGCTTCCGAGCCGGGCGCTCGCGGGATTGCCGTCGGGTTTCCAGCCGCTTTTCAACTGCCACGCGGCCGTCCACGGGGAGATCTACAACCGCCTCGACCTGACGCTTGCAGACGACTGTGCGGACGGCGTCCTCGAGCGGCTGTTCCATGCCGGCCGGTATCACATCCTCGCGTCCGCCGGCGAGACGCCCCCCAACCTGCAGGGGATCTGGACGGGCACCTATACCGTACCCTGGTCGTCGGACTACACCCAGAACGGCAACACGCAGACCGCAATCCTGGGGCTTCTGCCAGGCAACATGGCCGGGTCGCTGCTTTCCTATTTCGACTATCAGGAGAGCCTGCTTCCCGACTTCCGGGAAAACGCGCGCCGGCTGTATGGCTGCCGCGGCATCCACCTGCCTTCGCGCACCAGCAACCACGGGTTCGACAGCCATTTCAACGAGAACTGGTGCCATACATTCTGGACGGCCGGAGCGGGATGGGCGGCCCACTTCTACTATGATTACTGGCTGTACACCGGCGACCGCGGGTTTTTCATGCAGCGGGCCCTGCCTTTCATGAAGGAGGCTGCGCTGTTCTATGAAGACTTCCTTATCGAGGACGCAACCGGCCACTGGATGTTCAGCCCATCCTACTCCCCGGAAAACAACCCCGCCGGCATCGAGGCGCAGGCCTGCGTCAACGCGACGATGGACATCGCCGTGGCGCGTGAACTGTTCGGCAACCTGATCGAGGGCTGCACGACCCTCGGTGTCGAAGCCGATTCGATCGAGGGCTGGCGGAGAATGCTGGCGAAAATGCCGCCCTATCGGATCAACGCGGACGGCGCGCTGCAGGAGTGGTGCCACGACGGGCTCGAGGACCGGTACGACCACCGGCATGCCTCGCACCTGTATCCGCTGTTCTACGGCGTCGCCCGGGAGATCCGCGAGAGCCCCGAACTTTTCGAAGCGTGCGCGCAGGCATACCGGCTGCGTCTCCGGGAACGGAAAAAGGAATTCGGCATCATGGCGTTCGGCCTGATCCAGCTTGGCTTCGCGGCTGTCCACCTCGGGGACGCACCGACGGCCGACCGGATCCTGCGCACGCTGGCGGGAGGGTACTACTACCGCAACTTCGCCTCCTCGCATGACGCGGGACCCCAAACGTTCAATGTCGACATCGCGGGCGGACTGCCTGCGCTGGTGATGGAGACGGTCGTGCAGAGCCATCCCCGGCAGGGGCCGGACGGCGCGGTCGTCTCGTTCGAGCTTCAGCTGCTGCCCTGCGTACCGGAGAGCCTACACACCGGACGCCTGAAGGGCGTCCGCGCCCGCGGCGGCTTCGAGCTGGACATCGAGTGGGCGGACGGCCTCCTGATCCGGGCGGATGTCAAGAATCCGCTCGGCAGCCGGTGCGTGGCCGTGTATGCCGGAAAGCAGGTCCGGCCGGACGCCTTCGACCGGAGGACGTTCACACCGGAAGATTTCAAATAAGGCATTCAAAACGACAGAGGAGGATACAGACATGGACCTTTCATTCCATTCGACAAAAAAGCTCAACAACGGGGTGGAGATCCCGCTGCTCGGCCTCGGCGTGTTCAAGACGCCGGACGGGCAGCAGACCGTCGACGCCGTCCGCTGGGCGCTGGAAGCCGGTTACCGGCACATCGACACCGCCGCGGTCTACCGCAACGAAGAGAGCGTCGGCAAGGGCATCCGGGAAAGCGGGGTGCCGCGCGGCGAGATCTTCCTCACGACAAAACTGTGGAATGCCGACATGCGCGCCGACCGGCAGCGCGAGGCCTTTGAGGAAAGCCTGGCGAAGCTCGGCACGGACTATGTCGACCTCTACCTGATCCACTGGCCCGTCAAGGAGAAATACATGGAGTCCTGGAAGATCATGGAGTCGCTCTACCGCGAAGGCCGGATCCGCGCCATCGGCGTCAGCAACTTCCAGATGCACCACATGGAAAACCTGCTGATGGAAGCGACGGTCGTCCCTGCGGTCAACCAGGTGGAATGCCATCCGCTGCTGACCCAGGTGCCCCTCAAGAACTACATCGACCGGCTCGGCATCGTGTTCGAGTCCTGGAGCCCGCTGGGCGGCAGCGGTGATGGAAACCTGATCGGCAACGAAAGCCTGGTCGCCATCGGGGCGAAGCACGGCAAGTCCTCCGCGCAGGTCATGCTGCGGTGGCAGCTGCAGCGGGGCAACGTGGTCATCCCGAAGTCCGTGCACCGGGACCGGATCATCGCCAACACCCAGTTGTTCGACTTCGAGCTCGGCACGGCCGACATGGACGCCATCTTCAAGATGAACCTGGACCAGCGGGTCGGGGCGAACCCGGACAGTTTCCCGTTCTAAGGAGTTCGTGGAATGACGGATCTGATCCCGGCCCAGCCGTTGAATGACGGCCGCTCCATCCCGGTGCTGGGTCTCGGCCTCTCCAAGGCCGCCGAAGGGGAACCGGCCGCCGCCGCCGTCCGCTGGGCGCTGGAGGCGGGGTATCGCCATCTGGACACCGCGACGATCTACAAGAACGAGGAAAGCGTCGGCCGCGGCATCCGGGAAAGCGGTGTCCCGCGCGAGGAGATCTTCCTCACGACCAAGCTTTGGAACGCGGACATGCATGCCGACCGGCAGCGCGAGGCGTTCGGGGAGAGCCTGAAGCGTCTGGATACACCCTATGTCGACCTCTACCTGATCCACTGGCCGGTCGCGGGCAAGTTCCGGGCGACCTGGCGCATCCTGGAGGACCTGCGCGACGAGGGCCGGATCCGGTCGATCGGCGTGAGCAATTTCCACCGGCAGCATCTGGACGAGCTGTTGGCGGACGCGAGGACCGTCCCCGCGGTCAACCAGGTGGAGTGCCATCCGCTGCTGTCCCAGGTGCCGCTCAAAAACCTTTGCGAGAGCCTCGGTATTGCGTTCGTCTGCTACAGTCCGCTGGGCGGCGGCAGTGCCGGCAATCTTGCCGGGAACGGCGAACTGGCCTCCATCGGGGCCAGATACGGCAAGTCGGCGGTGCAGGCCATCCTGCGCTGGCACTTGCAGCGGGGCGACATCGTCATTCCGAAGTCGACGCAACGGGAACGGATCCGCTCGAACGCGGACGTGTTCGACTTCACCCTCGATGCCGCCGACATGGCCGTGATCGACGCGATGAACCGGGACCTCCGGGTCAACGCGGATCCGGACTGTTTCGACTTCTGACCGGACGCCGTATAACTGCCTCAGGACGTGCCGCTGCGGGACACCGTTCGCTGCCGGCCGTACTCCTATGAAATGAGGATCCAACCTTGCTCAACATCGCCATTATCGGGACCGGAAACATCGCAACCCTGCATATCCGCGGGTATCTCACCTTTCCCG
Source organism: uncultured Oscillospiraceae bacterium (assembly GCA_964572095.1). GTDB lineage: Bacteria > Bacillota > Clostridia > Saccharofermentanales > UBA5734 > JAAYKS01. Next base: position 5,372 of record CAZNGQ010000073.1, on the reverse strand, counting down.
GACGCTGCCGCATCGTCGCGCTGGTCGACCGTTTTGCCGACAAAGCCAAAGAGATAAAGGCCGAATACAAACTGGACGACGCCGAGATCTACGATTCTCCCGCGAAGCTTTTCGCCCGGGACGACATCGACCTGGTCAGCATCTGCACCCCGCCCTTTACCCATGCCGATCTCGCCATTGACTGCATGAAGGCCGGCATGGACGTCCTTGTCGAAAAGCCGATGGCCGCCTCCCTCGAGGAATGCGACCGGATCATCGCGGCGGAGAAAGAAACCGGGCGCACCCTGTCCGCCGTTGCGCAAAACCGCTTCCTTACGCCCGTCATGAACCTGAAAAAACTGTTGGAGCAGGACCGGATCGGCAGGATCCTCCATGTCCAGGTCGACTCTTTCTGGTGGCGCGGCCTCTGCTACTACGATCTGTGGTGGCGGGGGACCTGGGAGCAGGAGGGCGGCGGCTGCACCCTGAACCATGCCGTGCACCAGATCGACCTCCTCAACTGGATGATGGGCATGCCCCGCCAGGTGGTCAGCGTGATCGCCAACCTCGCGCACGGCAACGCCGAGGTCGAAGACCTGTCCGCATCGATCCTCCGCTATGACGGCGCCATCGCCCAGGTGACCGGCAGCGTCATTCACCATGGCGAGACGCAGCGCCTCGTCTTCCAGGCGGAGAAGGCGCGCGTTTCGTACCCCTTCGATGTCTTTGCGTCCCTTTCCAAGGAGAACGGGTTCCCGATCCGCAACACCGAACTCGAGTCGACGATCCGCGACGCGTTCGAGGCGCTGCCCGCCCTGCCGTACGAGGGCCACACCGCCCAGATCGATGACGTTCTGTCGGCAATCGGGGACAAACGCCGTCCGCTCATCACGTCGCAGGACGGACGCAACACCATCGAGCTGATCACCGCCATCTACAAGGCGGGATCCACCGGATTGCCGGTCACCCTGCCGATCGCGGCGGATGATGTCTGGTATACGGTCGAGGGAATCCGGTCGAACGCCACCCACTTCCACGAAAAGGCCAACAGCGTCGAAAGGCTCGGCGGCAGAGACATCACAGTTTGAAACGACAGGAGGAACGAACCATGCAGAAAAGTGACGGTATGAACTACGCCCCGCAGGGCAAACCCGCTCCGGTCGTCAAGCCGGGAGAATTCGTCTTCGCTTGCGCCGCGCTGGACCACGGCCATATCTATGGCATGACGAACGGTCTCAAGGAGGCCGGAGGGACCCTCCGATATGTCTTTGATCCCGACCCGGCCAAGGTCGAGACGTTCCTGAAACAGCATCCGGACACCCGCGTGGCGGACAGCCTGGACCAGATCCTGAACGACCCTGCGGTCCATATGGTCGCTTCCGCCGCGGTCACGTCCGAGCGCGGAGCGCTGGGCGTCAAGGTGATGGAGGCGGGCAAGGACTATTTCACCGACAAGGCGCCTTTCACCACGCTCGACCAGATCGACGCCGCCAAGGCGGCCGTCGCCCGTACGGGCAGGAAATACATGGTCTACTACAGCGAGCGGCTTCATGTCGAATGCGCGGTGTTCGCGGGCCAGCTCATCCAGGACGGCGTCATCGGCAAAGTCCTGCAAGTGATCGGCACCGGTCCCCATCGTCTCGGCGCGCCTTCCCGACCGGCCTGGTTTTTCGACAAGGACAAGTACGGCGGTATCCTGTGCGACATCGGAAGCCATCAGATCGAGCAGTACCTGTACTTTGCCGGCGAGACGGACGCCAGCGTCGTCCGCAGCCAGATCGCGAACTACAACCATCCGGAGCACCCCGGGCTAGAGGACTTCGGCGACGCCATGCTGGTGGGCGCGAACGGATCAACGAACTACTTCCGCGTCGACTGGTTCACCCCGGACGGCCTGTCCTCCTGGGGCGATGGACGTACGTTCATCCTCGGCACCAAAGGTTTCATCGAACTGCGTAAATACATCAACATCGGCGTCGACAGCGACGGCGGCCACTTGTTCCTCGCCAACGGCGATACCGAACAATACATCAACACCACCGGCAAGGTGGGCTATCCCTACTTTGGAGAGCTCATCCTCGACTGCCTCAACCGGACTGAAAACGCCATGACGCAGGCGCACGCCTTCAAGGCGGCCGAGTTATGCGTCCGCGCGGAGATGGCGGCTGTCCGCATCCGCTGACGGACGCTTCCGAACCCTGCAGTGACAAGACCGTTCCCGGAGCTGATCCGGGGACGGTTTTTGTATCACTAGGCACAAGATGTGGTATGAGACCAAATATGGATATCGAAATATGGTAGGTTTTTCCATTGTTATTCGTTCCGGGCTGCGGCTATAATGTAAGAACGGTTTATGAAGAGGGAGGAACGACCATGGCACAACTGCGCGACCTGATGGTCCGTTATTATACCAGGGAACTCGAGGCGCATCCGGACCGGACGGTCTATGACCTGTTCGACTGGGAAAAGCGCGACGTGCGGATCGTCGACCACCGGTCCGGCCGCGTGCTGACCGACATGCGGGACCTGGAGTTTCCGGCTCGCTATTCCCAGAACGCCTGCGACATCATCGCGTCCAAGTATTTCCGCAAGGCGGGCGTCGGATCGCCGGAGGGCAGCGAAACCAGCATGCGGCAGGTGGCCGACCGGATGGTCGGTTTCTGGTTGGACGCCCTGCGCGACGAGGGGATCGTCACGACGGACGACCAGGCGGCGATCCTGTACGACGAGCTGGTCTACACGTTCCTGAACCAGATGTTCGCGCCCAACTCCCCGCAGTGGTTCAACACCGGGATCAAGCGCAACTACGGGATCTCCGGCGGCAAGAGCGGTCTGTATTACTACGACGAGGCGACCGGGCAGGTGGTGGAGTCGGAAGACGACTATTCCCGGACCCAGGCCTCCGCCTGCTTCATCCTTTCCATCGAGGACAAGCTGCTTGGCGCGCACTCCATTTCCGACACCTATGTCACGGAAACCAAGCTGTTCCGCGGCGGCTCCGGCACCGGCACCAACTTTTCGGCCATCCGCGCCGAGGGGGAAAAGCTGTCCGGCGGCGGCGCGTCTTCCGGCCTGATGAGCTTCCTCAAGGGGCTCGACCGCAACGCCGGCGCGATCAAGTCGGGTGGAACGACGCGGCGCGCAGCCAAGATGGTCTGTCTGGATCTGGACCACCCCGAGATCGAGCGCTTCATCCAGTGGAAAGCCTCGGAGGAGGACAAGGTCCAGGCGCTGGTCAAGATGGGCTATGACGCCGACATGGACGGCGAGGCTTACCAGACCGTCTCCGGCCAGAACAGCAACAACTCCCTGCGGATTCCGGACAGCTTCATGCGGCTCGTCGAGCAGTTGGACGAAAGTCCGGATGCGACGATCACGCTTCAGGGACGCGTCGACCATCGGGTCGACCGCGAGGTCCGCGTCGCGGATCTCTGGCGCATGTTCAACCATGCCGCCTGGCGCTGCGCCGACCCCGCGCCCCAGTTCACCGACACCTTCAACGCCTGGCACACCTGCCCGGCCGGCGAGGACGGAGACCGCGGCGCGCGCCGCAACCGGCTGAACTCCACCAATCCCTGCGGTGAGTACGCGTTTCTGGACGACACCTCCTGCAACCTGGCCTCCATCAATGTGCTCCGGTTCCTGGATTCCGACGCGCATTTCGATGTCGAGGGATTCCGCCACATGGTCACCCTGTGCCAGCTGGTCCTCGAGGCTTCCATCCATCACGGCCAGTTCCCGACGCAGGACATCGCGCGCAAGACCTGGCTGTTCCGCAGCACCGGACTGGGGATGGCCAACCTGGCGGCCCTGCTGATGTCCTGCGGCCTGCCGTACGATTCCGACGAAGCGCGCGCGTTTTCCGCAGCGCTGGTCGGGATCCTCACCGGCTGCAGCTACCATGTCTCCGCCCTGATGGCGGAAAGCGCAGGCCCGTTCGCTAAATTCGAATTAAACCGCGAAGACATGATGCGGGTGATCCGCAACCATGCCCGGGTGGCCGGCGCGATCGGCGGTGATTTCGAGCAGCTCGCCTATACCCCTTCCACCGTGGACCACGGCCTGCTGGAGCGGCTTGGGATGAAGGAGTTGTCCGATACGCTCGTTGCCGCCTGGAACGAAGCGATCGAGAGCGGGGAACGGTTCGGATACCGCAACGCGCAGGTGTCGGTCATGGCGCCGACCGGTACGATCTCCTTTGCCATGGACTGCGCGTCCACCAGCATCGAACCGTTTTTCTCCCATGTGGTGTATAAGAAACTGTCCGGCGGCGGATTCATGAAGCTGGCCAACCCCGTGATGGAAGACGGACTGCGCACCCTCGGTTACGACGAGGGACAGATCGCCGACATCCTTGCGTACATCCTGCAGGAAAAGGACGGCATGATCGCGGACGGCAAGATCGAGGGTGCCCCGCATCTGCGCGAGGAGCATCTGGCCGTCTTCGACACGGCGAACCAGTGCGGATCCGGCAAGCGGTACATCCACTACAGCGGGCATGTCCGCATGGTCGCCGCGCTGACCCCCCTGCTGTCCGGCGCGATCTCCAAAACCGTCAACCTCCCGCGCGAAGCCACGGTCGAGGATTTCATGGACGTCCACCTGATGGCCTGGCGCTTGGGCGTCAAGGGGATCACGCTGTACCGCGACGGATCCAAGACCGCACAGCCTCTCAACCTGCGCATGGATCCGGAGCGCGAGGACGTGAATCTCGCCGACCTGAGCTACAAGCAGCTCCTCGAGTTCGCCGTGAGCGCCCGCGAGCGCCTTGCCTCGCTCGACCAGGAGTCGCCCGGCGAAGTCCGGCTGTCCCGTCGCGAAAAGCCGGTGGGTATCCGTTCGGGGCACACGCACCCGGCCCAGATCGACGACGTCAAGATCTACACGACGGTCAACCGCGACGGAAAGGGGCAGATCTCGGAGATCTACATCACGACGGATCGGGAAGGCACGCTCATCATGGGCTTGCTCAACTCGCTGTCCAAGACCATCTCGGTCATGCTCCAGTACAAGATTCCGCCGCAGAACATCTCCAAGATGCTTCGCGGGCAAAAATACGAACCCTACGGGTTTGTCACCCGCCATCCGTACATCAAGTACTGCACGTCGATTTCCGACCTCATCAGCAAGATCATCGACATCGAAATCGGCGATTTTTCCCGTTGCCAGGTCAAGCCCGACCACCCGGACCAGGAAGCGCCGATTGAAACCGCTCCGGTGTTCCCCAATCTGCCCGACCGCGAGTATGCCACCGGCAGTCAGGGCGAACCCCGGTCGAACGGGAAACCGCTGCCTGTAGCGGACAACGCAACAGTCCAGGGAGAGCGGTTGTACGACGGCTCCACGTGCCCGACCTGTTCCAGCACGCGCATGGTCCGGAATGGCACCTGCAA
>CAZNGQ010000072.1:0-11721 GCA_964572095.1 uncultured Oscillospiraceae bacterium | reverse complement strand
GCGGCGCTGCTCGCCGTCCAGACAACCCTTTTGAAACCCCTCGGAAGGGATGTCGTTTTGAATTTTATTCAAGATGGCCGTTTTCGAGTGTTGAAGTTTTCAAAAGGCAGCATCATCCATTTCGAGGGCGATATCTGCCAGCGCCTTGAGATTGTGCTTGAGGGACAGGTCGTCATCGAACGGATCGATGCCGCAGGAAACCTGATGATGGTCGCCCAATGCCAGTACGATGAGGTTCTTGGCGGCAACCTGATGTTCTCGCAACGTCCGATCTACCCGATGACCTTGTCAGCCGTCAAGGATACGACCCTCCTGCTGATCGACAAACCCTTGTTGTTCGAATTGTTAAGCCAGAATACGGCCTTGCTGAAAGCCTATCTGGAGTTGACTTCCGAGCGGACCAATCTGCTTGGCGAGCAGATCCGGCATTATGTGAACAAGACGATCCGGGTTTGCATGGTCAACTTCCTGAAACAAGAGTACAGTCTGCAGAAATCCAATCCGATTCACCTGGGCATCACTAAAAAAAAGCTGGCCGATAAAATCGGAGTACAACGGACATCGATCTCCCGCGAGCTTGCTAAAATGCGACGCGAGGGACTCATTCGATATGATCGGGACTCGATCACTATTTTGGATGAGGAAATACTGGGCTAGTCCACTACAAAGCGGATTATTATTTAAAAGCGTCGTGTATTTCATGCAAAGTTTACAAACAAACTTGCATATACTACTAATCATTCGGGAACACCTCACGATATGAATAGTATGTATGATCAATGTATTTGCCTGCCAGTTTCTCACGAAGGGGTGAAAAAACATGGAAAGTAATAGTTCTAAGGGGATTCTGCGAATTCGGCCTCGTTTCAAGAGCCTTTCCACCCGGATCTTTACGTTGTTCGCAGCTCTTCTTCTGGTCTCCTTTTCGATCTTGTTCCTGTTTGTCCGATCCCAGTCGGAGAACCTGAATGATAACCAGGCGGGAGGGAATCTGGAGAAACAAGCCGCTCTTGCGTTCACGTTGTTCGACCGTGCGTATCCTGGCGAATGGCAGATTTCCAATGGGCAGCTGTATAAAGGCCCGACCCTGATCAACGACAACTTCACGCTGGTAGACGATGTGTATGAGAAGACCGGCCTGTTCATGACCGTCTTTCAAGAGGACATCCGCGTAGCCACCAATGTTGTGACCGATGGGAAACGGGCAACCGGGACCAAAGCCAGCGAGAAGGTAGCATCCACCGTATTCCGGCAGGGGGAACGCTACCTGGGTGAAGCGATTGTCGCGACAATCGACTGCATGACCTTTTATGAACCGATCCGGAATCCGCAGGACCAGATCGTCGGAATGATCTTCATGGGCCTCCCGATGGATCAGACCCGTGCCGCGCTAACCGACATGAATACGATCATGCTGGGGGTCATGGCCGGGATCCTGCTCCTCTCCGTCGTGTTGACGCAGGTGTTTGCGGGCACGATCAGCAAGCCGATCCGGAGCGCGGAGGCGGACGCATCCCGACTGGCGACGGGAGACGTGAAGTTCGAGGTGAATACCCGAGCCGCTGCGCGGTCGGACGAAATCGGCAGACTGGCCCGCGCGATTCAGTCGGTGCTGTCAAGCCAACGTGAAAAAGCGGAACTGGCGAATGAAATCAGCCGTGGAAACCTAAAAATATCCATCGAAAAGAAGTCCGACGCGGACCTGCTGGCCGCCAGCATGCAAAAAATGGTTGACAGCCTGCGCTATATGGTCGAGGAGACCGGCACGCTGACCCATGAAGCCAAGAGCGGCAACCTCGGCCGACGCGGCCAGGTTGAACGGTTCGAAGGCGTCTACCTGGAGATCGTCGTCGGAATCAACGAGACACTTGACGCCGTGACCGGTCCGCTGCAGGATGCCGGGCAAGTCCTTTCCCGCATGGCGAAAAGCGACCTGACGAAAAAAATGGATGAAACCGCCTACCAAGGTGCCTATCGTGTGCTCGCCGGCCAGATCAACACGGTGAGCGACCTGTTGATGATGATCCAGAACGTGCTCCAGCAAGTCAGCAAAGGCCGTTTCGACGATCTGGACGTGCTGCGCAAAACGACGATTGATCCGAACGATAAACTCGCTCCCGCCATGATCGGGATGATGGAGACCGTGCGGAAGATCGCTACGGAAACCACCCATGTGGCGGATGCGGCGCGTAAAGGCGAACTCTCCTACCAGATCGACACCAAAGGGTATGAAGGGGCGTTCCTGGATGTCGTGGACGGCTTGAACGGCGCGCTGCAGGCGATCGACCTGCCCTTGCGCGAGATGGGCGACGTACTGGGCGCCATGGCCAAGGGCGACTTGACCGCCAGGATGCAAAAGGAGTACCAGGGCAGTTATCAGGGTATCAAGCTGGCGATCAACAGCAGCCTGTCCTCCATCTCGGATCTCATGCGGGAAATCACGGAAGCATCCGAACAGGTTGAGCAAAGCGCCGTTGAAATCGCCAATGGTGCCATGGCGTTGTCCCAGGGATCGACCGAGCAGGCCAGTTCGATCGAAGAGCTGTCCGCAACCGTTACGGAAGTCGCGTCACAGACGAAACGTAACGCCGGCAACGCCTCCAAGGCGAGTCAGCTGGCGGAGACCGCACAGCAGAGCGCCGGCAAGGGAAACGGGCAGATGACGACCATGCTCACGGCCATGAAGCAGATCAACGACGCGTCCGCCAACATCGCCAAGATTATTAAAGTGATCGATGACATCGCGTTCCAGACGAACATCCTGGCGCTCAACGCCGCAGTGGAAGCCGCCCGCGCCGGCCAGCAGGGGAAGGGATTCGCCGTTGTGGCGGAGGAGGTCCGGAGCCTGGCCGCGCGGAGCGCAGAAGCCGCCAAAGAGACGACCGCCTACATTGAAGAGACCATTTCGAGAGTCGCGGATGGCAGCCGGATCGCGGAGGGGACTGCCCAGTCGCTGCGCGAGATCGTGGACCAGGTGGGACACGCCAGCGAACTGGTCGACGGCATCGCCATCGCATCCAATGAACAGGCGGACGGGATCTACCAGATCAACATTGGTATCGAGCAGGTCTCCCGGGTCGTCCAGACCAATTCGGCGACATCGGAGGAGAGCGCTGCCGCGAGTGGAATGCTTCGGGAACAGGCGACCCGCCTCAACCGGATGGTTTCCCGTTTCAAGCTCTAAGCTGCGGCACAGAAGCATCGGGTCCAGCGTATAATGTTGCCATATCCAATCCTGCGGGATGGTGAGGTGCTGACATGCTGACTTTGGAACAGTTTCTCGATGCACGCCAGATACTGGTACCGGTAATCAATAAGACCCCGACCATATACAGCAGTCACTACTCCCGGTTGACAGGCAACCGGGTCCATTTCAAGCCGGAGAATCTTCAGGTTACCGGTGCGTATAAAGTGCGCGGCGCTTTTGTGAAAATCGCAAGGCTCAGCGCAGAACAGAAGAAACGCGGATTGATCACGGCTTCCGCCGGAAACCATGCGCAGGGGGTTGCGCTGGCCGCCCAGCTGCAGAAGCTCAAGGCAACGGTCGTCATGCCTGCCACGACGCCGCTTGTCAAGGTGAACAACACCAAGGCATACGGTGCGAAAGTCATCCTTTTCGGCGAGAACTATGACGAAGCGTACGAGCACGCCTGCGCCCTGGCGGAGCGCTCCGGATTCACGTTTATCCATCCATTCAACGATCTGGACATCGCGTCCGGCCAGGGAACCATCGCGTTCGAGATCCTGGAAGAGTTGCCTGACACCGATGTGATTGTTCTGCCGATCGGCGGCGGCGGACTGGCGGCGGGTGTTGCGACACTTGCCAAACTGTTGAAGCCGGATATCCAGATCATCGGTGTCGAACCCTGCGGAGCGGCCTGCATGAAGTTGTCGTTCGAGTCGGACGAAGTCTGCTCGCTGGCGAACGTGAACACGATAGCCGACGGCGTTGCCGTCAAGAAGCCCGGCGACCGGGTTTTCCCCTATATCCAGGCGAATGTCGACCGGATCCTGTCAATCGAGGACGAGGAGCTGATCGACGCGTTTCTCAATGTCATGGAAATCCACAAGCTGGTCGTCGAGAACGCGGGCCTGCTCAGCGTAGCGGCCCTGAGCCATCTGGACATGACCGGAAAAAACGTCGTCTCGATCCTGTCGGGAGGCAACATGGACGTCATCACGATCGCCTCGATGGTCCAGCACGGGCTGATCTACCGCGGCCGTGTCTTTACGTTTTCCGTGCTGCTTCCGGACCGTCCCGGCGAGTTGGAGAAAATCGCCCGCATCGTCGCGCATCTGGCCGGAAATATCATCCGGCTGGAACACAACCAGTTTGTCAGCTTGAACCGGAACGCGGCCGTCGAGCTCAAGGTGACGGTCGAGGCGTTCGGCCATGATCACAAAAACGCCATCATGCGCGCGTTGAGCGACAAAGGATATCGGGCGGGGCTGGTCTCGCCAAGCGCGTCGATCGATTGAAGGGACATCAGCCAATTCGATAAAGCCGGCCTCCATCGGTGACGGTATAAAGGGCGCCGTCCGGTCCAGCCGCAACATCTCGAAAACGCTGCCCTTCCGATGACAGCAGCCGTTCCTCCCCGACGACCCGATCCCCCTCGATCACCAGCCTGGCGATGTGCTGACCGCCCAGTCCGCCAATAAACAGGTTGTTTTTCCATTCCGGAATCGCGTCATAAGGATAAAAGGCCATGCCGCTGGGCGCGATGACGGGATCCCAGTAATAGATCGGCTGCTCCAACCCTTCCTGTGCGGTCAACCCGCCTGGAATGGGCTGCCCGGAATACTCGATGCCATAGCTGATGATCGGCCAGCCGTAATTCCTGCCGGCTTTGACGAGGTTCAGCTCATCGCCTCCGCGCGGCCCCATCTCGTCCAGCCACAGATCCCCGGTCAAGGGATGGATGGCGAGGCCCTGGGCGTTTCGCAGACCATAGGCATAGATCTCCGGCAGTGCACCCGCTCGGCCGATGAACGGATTGTCCGAAACAGGCTCGCCGTCCGTCGTAATATGCACGACTTTCCCATAACCGTTATCGAGAGACTGGGCCAGCGGCCGCGTGGCGAGGTCGGAACGCTCACCGGTCGAGACAAAGAGGTTGCCGGCCGGGTCAAAGACAAGCCGGCTGCCAAAATGCATGCTGTTGTCAAAATAGGGGATCGCGCGCCAGATGATCTCGACTTGTTCTACCAGTGTTTCATCATCGGACAGCCGGCCGCGGGCGACAGCGGTCAGCGAACCCGCCGCTGTGCGCTCGGCCAGCGTGAAATAGAGCATCCGGTCGGCGGCAAAACCGGGAGACGGGGCGACATCGAGAAGACCACCCTGGCCGCGATTGTCAACTGCGGGGAAACCTCCGATCGGCGGACTTAGTTCACCGGTGATGGAGGCAATGCGTATCGTCCCTGCTTTCTCGGTGATCACCAGCCTGCCGTCCGGCAGGGGGGTTACCGCCCAGGGGCTTTGGAGATCCTCCGCCAGGATCGCCACGGTATAGGGTGTCGTGGTTTTCATGCCGGCGATCCGCGTTTGCCCCGCAAAGGCCGGTTCATAGGTCGTATTGGGCGGGTTGGTTTCCACCGGAGGGAGCAGGATCCGTTCGGTTGATGCGGTCGGACCGGCGCTTGCCGACGACGCGGCAGTCGTTGGGATAGGCGATTGCTCGTGGGTCGTGGCAGGTGTACTACTGCGGGCATCGCCGCAGGACGTGAGCGTCAGCATGGCAAACAGGGATAACAGGACCATCGCCGTTTTCATGGTATCACCCCTTTTCCAGGATAGCGGATCTGGCGCGAATCCGGCCCTTCGCTTCTGATGATTACCAGTTTAGTATGCTCTCATCGATGTCGGTTTTACTCGAATCGTGAATAAAGCGGCGATCCGGATCCTGTCGATTTTCACTGACAAAAGGCATCGCGGACGCGGCCAGGGGGTTAGAGCCGTTTTTGATCGCCTGCACCACAAAAGAACGCCCATCGGCGCTCTTTTGTGGTGCAGGCGACTGTGCCTTGACATGGGCCCGGTCATTTGCCCTTGGCGGTATCCGATTCCTTCTTCAGTTCATCGATTTTGCTTTCGAGTTCGATCTTGCGTTTCATGTCTTCGATCTTGCCGTCAGAATGCTCGATCCTGATTTTTTGATCTTCGATCCGGTCATCGAGATCTTTCTCCATTTTCAATTTGACGATCTGAGCGGCTGCGTCGTCACTCTTGTTTTTCAGGTCGATGAACTTGTCCTCGACACGTTTCTCGCTTTTCAAGTCTCCGATTTTTTCCCGGAGGTCTGCCCGGCTTTTCATGTCGCCGATTCCGTCATCGATTTTTTCCTTGATATCATCGAATTTCTCTTTGACTTTCTCTTTGAAGTCTTCGAATTTCTCCTTGGCGGTATCCGGTTTCTTTTGAAATCCCATTATATTGCCCTCCTTGGGGTTGGTTTGCAGGCTTCTGTTCTCAGCTCTTTTTCTCATTGCCGTCGAGCCAGTTGTGGATCTCGGCATCCGCCTTTTCCTTGGCGTAGCCATAACGCTTCTGCAGCACGCCTGAGAGCTCTTCGGCCTTCCCGCTCAGACGCAGGAGATCATCGTCGGTTAGCTTCCCCCATTGCTGCCTTGCCTGACCTTTCAGCTCGTGCCATTTTCCTTCCAGAATGTCTTTTGTCCCTTCCATTTCACGTTCCCTTTCCGTTTCATGAACTCTCGCCATGCGTTATTTTCCAGTGTTCCCAGTTCCTTACAGTAAGGATAGGGTCAACGGCTTGCCTTGACGATTGGTGAAATACTTGTTTGGGTGTAAGGGCGCGGTTAAGACACAGTCAGGTAATGCCCTACAACAGGAAAATGCAGGGTATCATGGGAGTGTCGTCATGAACGGATCATGGAGAGACGGGAGATGGAAACACGCAGGTGCTGAGTACGCAGTCCTTCAAGGAAATCAGGCAGTGGATGCTTCAGAACGCCAGACCGCTGGAGCTGGCGCGATGGCGGTTCCACTTTGAACAGGGAAGCAAGGAAGACGTACTAAAGGTTTTGTCGGCTTATCAGAACGAAGACGGCGGATTCGGGCATGCGGTGGAGGCGGACAACTGGAATCCGGATTCCTCTCCGTACAGTACGGGGGTCGCGTTCGAGGTGTTCCGGGAACTCGGAATCTACAACCCCCGCCAGTATCTGGTTGAAAAGGCATTCCGGTTTTTGGATGACACGGCGTTTTTCACGGAGACCGGTTGGCCGTTCACCATTCCAACGAACAGCGATCATCCGCATGCCCCCTGGTGGACGTACAGCGAAGAGAACAATGCGCAGAACGGGTATCACGCGACGGGTGGACTGGTCGGATTCATCCTGCGCTGCGGAGATGTCGAAAGCAGCCTGTACCGCAAAGCGCTCGCGGTCGCGGACGGCATGCTGGACAAGCTGCGCCGTGCGGGGACGCTGGACGTCCATGAGATCGGCGTATACGGCATCCTGCTCAAGGATATCCAGGCTGCCGGCCTGACCGGGCGTTTTGACTCGGCGTATCTGTATGAGCAGGTGAGCGGGCTGGTCAACCGCTCCATCGAACGGAATCCCGACGAGTGGCCCCGTTATTCGATGCGGCCATCTCAGTATATCGATTCGCCGGAGAGCCCCTTTTACCACGGCAATGAAGCAATCGTGGAAACGGAAATGGACTACATCCTCGCCTCCCGGCACGCCAACGGTGTCTGGGGGATCTCGTGGCAGTGGGCGGAGTACCCCCGGGAGTTCGCCATCGCCGAGCGCTGGTGGCAGGGATACTGGGCGATCCGAAACACCTTGCTTCTCCGAGCTTTCCACCGATTGGATGAAGCCATGAACAATGCCGAAGGCAAGGGATTTGCGGTAAAAGAAAACGTCGCCGTCTACTATACAAAGGACATGGACCGGGCGGTGAAGTGGTTCCAGGATGTCATCGGGTGGCATGGTAAAGTCATCGACCGGAATGAAAAGGGAGAGGGTGTCTACGGCTTCGTAGCCGATAGCCCCCAGGAGCAGATCATGTCGCGGGCGAAGCCTTTTCAAGGGTTCCACCTGTGGTATGGGGACCCGTCCGATAAAACGATCGCACTGGTGCAGGTGCAGGGAATCGAGTCCTTTCACCGGTCCGTCAAGCGGAACGGGTGGGACCGGATCAGCGGGATCCATCCGTCCGGTGCGAGCTCGCAGACGTGCGACATCACGACACCCGACGGCAGCACACTCATGGTTTTTACCTGACAGGATCTTGCATACGCTTTAACGATAATGTAATGTGAAGGCAGGATGGATTCGGGCTTTATCCGTACAGTTGCACGGAATTCACGCGGGCATAAGGAGATTCCGACATGAGCATGATCGATGTCAGGACAAAGGAAGTGCTTTTCCCGGTCGCCAAGACGCTGTATGGGCTGTTTTTCGAGGACATCAACCGGTCCGGCGACAGCGGCCTGTATCCGGAGATGCTCCGCAACCGGACCTTCGAGGATTCGCTCCTGCCCGGCGGAACGGTCGCCGCGGACGATGCGCACGTCGCTTTCACATCGGCGGCTGGGTGGGGAGGGGCATTTAACCACGGGGAGGGGCTGCCCAACTGGATCGAGGAGAACGGCATTCCGTATACGCCGATCCCGGCCTGGTATGCCCAAAAGGCCACCTTGGAACTGGACACGACGGACGTGCTCAATCCGAAGCGCCGGGCCGCCCTGGCCGCGGACTTTCAAGACGGCGGAAGCATCTGGAACATCGGATACGCGGGGATATCGGTCCGAACGGGGGCGGCGTACGCGTTCTGCCTGTTCGCGAAAGCGGACGCACTGGCGGATATCTTCATCAAGCTCGCGAATGCGGACGGAAACGCGGTGTACGCCGAAACCTCTTTCCATATCCTCGCAGGCGGCTATACCCGGTACGACGCCGTGCTGGTATCCCGTTCAAACGATCAGAACGCGAGGCTGGTGATCGAGGCCCCGCATGCCTGCCGCATCCGGTTCGGGTTCGTCTCGCTGATGCCCGCGGACACCTACAACGGCCACGGGCTGCGCCGGGACCTGGTCGAGAAGCTGGCCGCCCTGAAGCCCGCGTTCATGCGGTTCCCGGGCGGGTGCATCGTAGAGGGGTTCAACCGGGAGTCGATGCTCCGCTTCTCCAACATGATCGGGCCGGTATGGGAGCGTCCGACCAACTGGAATCTCTGGGCCTACAACACGACCAATGGCCTGGGGTACCACGAATGGCTGCAGCTGTGCGAAGACCTGGACATGAAAAAGATGTGGGTCTGCAACTGCGGCATGAGCTGCCAGGCCCGCAACCCGGAGTATCTGGACGACGGGGAGCAGGCGGAGCTGCTGCAGGAGGCGATCGACGCCATCGAGTACGCCACCGCGCCCGCGGATTCCCGATGGGGCCGGATACGCGCCGCCGCCGGGCATCCCGCGCCGTTCGGGATGGACTATGTGGAGATCGGGAACGAGAACCACGGTGCGGAATACAACCTGAGGTACAAGAAGTTCTATGACGAGCTGAAAAAGCGGTACCCGGACATCCGGTTCATCGCGAACACCCATACCGAGCGGGACGGACTGCCGACCGACATCGCGGACGAGCACTTCTACAATACGCCGGAGTTTTTTGCCGAGAACACGCATCAGTACGACAAATACGACCGCAACGGGCCGGAGATCTTTGTGGGCGAGTATGCGGTCGTGTCCGGGCAGCCGGGCACGCTTAAGGCCGCCATCGGCGAATCCATGTTCCTGCTGGGGATGGAGAAGAACCAGGACATCGTGACACTGGCCGCCTACGCGCCGCTGTTCGAGAACATCCACTTCTACAACTGGTATCCCAACCTGATCTGCTTTGACAACACCCGGTCGTACGGGATTCCCAGCTACCATTCCCTGCGGCTCCTCGGGGCGAACCGCGGGACGTCGGTGGTGCGGACCGAAACGCAGTGCGCCGCCAACAACGCGGATATCGCGGGCCTGTTCGGAATCCAGACACACAAGCCGGGCCAGCGCTTCATGGACGTCCGGGTGGACGGCCGTCCCGCGGGGATCGCGCATGTCCTCCTCGGCGGCGTGACGGAAGACGACGGAGTCTATTCCACGTTCGAAAAGCCTTTGTCCGGCAGGATGGCGAGCGCGTTCAACGCGGCCGTGCTGGCGAGCCGGACCTGGGCAGTTTTCGGGGACGAGCCCCGCACCGGGAGCGTGTTGGACATCAGGGCCTGGTTCGACGGCGGAATCACGTTCACGGTCTTCTGCCGCCAGCAGCTGCACAAGAATCGCGTGGAGGCATGGGCCGCGAACAATGTGCGCCGGTGCGAGTGGACGATCCAGGATGGCGCCAGCCGTGTCGTCGTCCCGCGTTTCATGGAAGAGAAAAGACTGGCCGGCGATGTGCCCCTGGAACTGGAGACCGGCTGGCACGATTTCCGGATCGTGTCGCGGGCCGACGGATTCGACGTCTCGGTGGACGGGATCGCCGTCCAGACGGCCCGGCTGGACACCTACCCCTCCATCGAATGTTCCGCGGATACCGACGATGACCGGATTCTCGTCAAGATCGCGAATTTCAGGCAGGAGCCGGACGGGATCACGATCCGGCTGGACTGCGATGTCGCGGCCGACTACAGCGCCGAGGTCCTGACGGGGGAGGCCCTGGCGGAGAACTCCATGGAACGGCCCGAGAACGTCGCGCCGGTCACGGTGGAACGGTCCGGGGCCGGACGGTCGTTTGTCTACACCGCTCCCGCCATGAGCCTGAACATCTTGAAACTGATTCGCAAATAGACGGTCGACAGGGATGGCCGGACGGGTAGAATGGACTTGTGATTCCGAGTTTGACGGATATGAAGGAGAACGCACATGAGCTTGAGTAAGATGGAGATCCGAAACGCGATAGACAATGGAAAGGCGGTCATCGGGATCGAACTGGGCTCGACCCGCATCAAGACCGTCCTGATCGGTCCCGACCATGCGCCGATCGCGTCGGGCGGGCACGACTGGGAGAACAGCCATGTCGACAACATGTGGACCTACAGCCTCGAGGATGTCTGGACCGGCGTGCAGGACAGCTACCGGAACATGGCCCTGCAGGTGAAAGAACTCTACGGGACGGAAATCCGGACGGCCGCGGCGATCGGGTTCAGCGCCATGATGCACGGATACATGGTCTTTGACGGGGATGGCGCTCTCCTGACCCCGTTCCGCACCTGGCGCAACAACATCACCGGCGAAGCTTCCGAGGCCCTGACCCGCCTCCTGGAGTACCCCATCCCGCAGCGCTGGAGCGTCGCGCACCTGTACCAGGCCATCCTGAACCGCGAGGAGCATGTGTCCCGGATCCGGTTCCTCACGACCCTGGCGGGCTACATCCACTGGAAGCTGACCGGCCGCAAGGTGCTTGGCGTCGGCGAGGCGTCGGGGGTCTTTCCGATCGACCTGCAGACCGGGGCCTTCAACAAGCGGATGCTGGGACAGGTCCAGTCCCGGATCGACGCGCAGGGCTTTCCGTGGCGCCTGGAGGACATCCTGCCGCAGGTCCTGTCCGCCGGGGAGAACGCCGGAACCCTGACGGCCGAAGGGGCCGCGCTGCTGGATCCCGCCGGGCTGCTCCGCCCCGGCATCCCGCTGTGTCCGCCCGAGGGTGACGCGGGGACCGGCATGGTGGCGACCAACAGCGTGACGGTCCGGACCGGCAACG
>CAZNGQ010000071.1:0-11987 GCA_964572095.1 uncultured Oscillospiraceae bacterium | reverse complement strand
GCTCGCCCAGGCCAACCAGGCTCCCCAGTCCGTCCTCCAGCTGCTCCAGTAATCCTTGCCCGAATGGGCAAAACACACAGGAACGCGGAGGAGGCCGACCAGGCGCCGGCCTCCTCCGCGAATCCCGTAAACCCGTGACCTGCCTCGCCGTTTTCGGCGTCCAGACAGATGGAAAGGATGGATATCCGCATGTCCGTATCAAACATCACCAACATGCTCCGCATCAGTGGCATGTCCTCCGGGCTGGATACCGAATCCATGGTCACCAGCCTCATGCAGATCGAGAAGCTCAAGGTCAGCCGCGTCGCCCAGCAGAAGACCCTGCTGGAATGGCGCAAGGATTCGCACCGCAGCATCAACAAACTGCTGCAGACGTTCCGCGAGACCACCATGAGTGTCCTCTCACCCGAAACGAACCTGTTCTCGGCCAGCGCGTTCCGGACAGCCGCCGTAACCATGAGTCCGCCATCGTCCGCCGTGACGATCACCGCGGGCGTCAACGCGCTGCTCGGACCCCGCACGATCGAGCACATCGATACGCTGGCATCGTCGGCAAAAGCCTCGGGAACCGCCTCATTGACCGGCGGGACCGGCCTGGCAACGGCATCAACCCTGTCCGACCTGTCCTCCACCCTCGGGCTGACCTTCGGCGGCGAGCTCTCGGACACGCTTTCTTTTGAAATCAACGGCGAATCATTCCGCTTCAAAAGCTCCGATACGCTGGCAACGGTCTTCAACACGATCAACAACAGCAAGGCCGGCGTCACGATCGCCTATACGGAACTGACCGACCGGATCTTCATGAGCACCAAGGCGACCGGAGCCTCGACCGAGGTCCGGATCGGCAATACCGAGGGCAACCTGTTCGGCACCGCCTCCGCGATCGGCATCACCGCAGATTCCTACCAGAACGGGACGGACGCTTCGCTGCGGATCGACGGGGTCGACATCACCCGCTCCTCCAACACCTTCACCATCGATGGCGCGACCTATGCGCTCAAATCCACATCCGCCTCCTCCGTCGCATTCCAGATCACACGCGATGTCGAACCGGCAGTCGCCCGCATTAAAAGTTTCGTCACGCTGTACAACGAACTGGTCGGCAAACTCCAGGACGTGGTCGGCGAGGATCAATACACCGACTTCCCTCCGCTGACCGACGACCAGAGGCAGGACATGAGCGAAGCCGAGATCGAGACATGGGAGACCAAGGCGAAGAGCGGGCTGCTCCGGCACGACCGGGATCTCAACAGCCTGCTGTCGCAAATGCGGGGAATGCTGTATGAGACCGTCAAGGGGGTCGGAAAGAGCCTGTCGGATATCGGGATCAAGACCGGTGCCTATTACGACGGCGGCAAGATCACGATCGACGAGACCAAACTGACCCGGGCGTTGAACGAGGACCCTGACGCGGTCATGAACCTGTTCACCCAGACGACGACCACCTCGACCCAGACCAGCGGCGTCGTCAAAGGGTTCCTGCCGAGGCTGATGGAAGGATTTTCCGCATACACCTCCTGCTTCAGCGTCGCAAAGGCGGACGAAGACATCGCCAAGCTCGGCACCCGCATCAGCGAATTGAACGACGATCTGTCCATCCGCGAGGAATCATACTGGAAGCGCTTCTCCGCGATGGAAGAGGCCTTGAGCACGATGCAGTCGCAAAGCACCTGGCTTACCCAGCAGTTCAGCCAATAATCACCCGACGGGAGACACGAGCATGACCATCAACAACGCGTACGCCAGATACCGTGAACAGAGTGTCTTGACCGCCAGTCCCGGCGACCTGGTCCTCATGCTGTACGACGGCTGCCTCAAGAACATGCGGCTTGCCAGAACCGCATTGGGCGAAAGCGGCATGGAGATGGCAGGCAAGTCGCTGATCAAGGCCCAGGACATCGTGACCGCCCTGATCCAGGGACTGGACTTCCATTACCCTCTCTCCACCAGCCTGCTGTCCCTCTATGAATATATCCATTACGAACTGGTCATGACCAACGTCACCAAGGATTCGACCCGCATCGCACCGATCGAGGAGATCGTATCCGATCTTCGCGACACGTGGGAACAGGCGATCCGCGAAAGCCGCGGCCAGGTCCGCGCAGCGGGAGAGTGACAATGGGCACTTGTGACTCGAAGACCCTGGAGGCCCGTCTGGCCATGGAACGCAGGATCCGGACGGAACTCGAGCAGATCCGGGACGCGACCGCCGCCTGCGGGGTGGCCCTGGCGACAGGGGATGCCGGCCAGGTCCTGGAAATTCTCAGGGATCGCCAGACCCACATGTCCCGCATTGACGCGATCCAGGCTGAGAAGGCCAGGCTGCTGGCGGGGAAGCCGGGCGCATCATTGCAGGAGCATCCGCTGCGGGGCGAACTGAACATACAGGAATCCGATAACCGGCGGCTTCTGCAGGACATTTTGGAGCTGGACCAGACGGTCCGGCACCAGGCGGACGAGTGGAACGAAAACTGCCGAGCGGGCCTGCGGGAAATCCGGACCCGCCGATATATCCAGACCTATGAAAGAGACATCGAGCCATCCAGCCTTTTTGTGGATATCCGGGGCTGACAGGAATTGATCGATAGGGAGAGTAGCACAAATGAAAACCGTACTTGTCGTTGACGACGCCGCGTTCATGCGGGTGACCATCAAGAACATGCTGGAGAAAAACGGATTCAGCGTGGTCGGCGAGGCTGAAAACGGAAAAGTCGCCATTCATAAGTACCATGAACTCCGGCCGGATATCGTCACCATGGACATCACGATGCCCGAGATGGACGGTCTGGCCGCCCTCAAGACGATCATGCAGCTTAATCCCGACGCGCGGATCGTGATGATGACGGCGATGGGCCAGCAGGGAATGGTCAAGGAAGCCGTAATGGCCGGCGCAAAGGGCTTTATCGTGAAGCCTTTCAAGGAAGAGACCGTCATCTCGGCGCTCGGCAAGCTGTAGGACGCCGGTCCGGACCGCCGTGAAGACGGCGGATACGCGAGGCGATGGAAGGATGGAACGGAACAATGCCCGACAATGACAACTTCAGCCGCGAACCCATGCTGGAAATGTTCATCTTCGAGACGGTACAGCTGATCGAGCAGCTGGAGGAAATGCTCATCCGGATCGAACAGGACAACGACCTGCCGGCGGCGAGCATCAATGAGATCTTCCGCATCATGCATACGATCAAGGGATCGTCCGCCATGATGTCCTATGACTCCGTGTCGATCCTCGCCCATTCCCTGGAGGACCTTTTCGACACGATCCGCAGCGGCGCCGGGGAACAGCCGGACTGCGGCAGGCTGACGGATATCGTCCTGCAGGCGGCGGATTTCATCAAGGGGGAGATCGGCAAGGCAGAGAGCGGGGAAGTGATGGACGGGGATTCCTCTGACCTTACCGGACGGATCCGCGGATTCAACGGGGAACTCCGCAGCGGAGCCTCCGCCGGCACGCCGGCCTGGTCCGCGCCGTCGCTGCCCCAGAAGGCCGCGGCGCCGACCGTGCATGCCGAGTCGTCCGCATCCTCCGTGAGCTTCGGGGAGAGTGCCAATAACGAAGGGGTCCGCCGGTATGTCGCCAGGATCTTTTTCGAAGACGGTTGCCTGATGGAGAATATGCGCGCGTTCACCGTGGTGCACAGCCTGAAGGGCGCCGTGACCGAAATGCGGTATTTCCCTGCGGACATCGCCGACAACGAGGACAGTTCGGCCAGCATCCGGGAGACCGGGTTCCAGATCCAGTTCACTTCGACCAAAGAATACGACGCCATGCTGGACCTCCTGAACCAGACCATGTTTCTGGACCGGTTGGAATTCGACGCCGTCGACGCCTTTCCGAATGAAGAGGAAAAACCCGCGGCGGCCGCCCTTCCGGCGGAAACGGCAGAAGCGGCCGGCACCCGCCCCGCTGCGGTTCCCGAGCCCGGAACGGAAGTTCGCGTAACGGCACCTCGCCAACAGAGCCTGATCAGTGTCAACACCGAAAAACTGGACCGCCTGCTCGATCTGGTCGGCGAAATGGTGATTGCCGAAGCGATGACGATCCGCAACCCGGAACTGGAGGGACTGCGTCTCGACGGGTTCCGCAAGGCGGCGCGCCAGCTGGGAAAACTGACAAACGAGCTGCAGGATATCGTCATGTCGCTCCGCATGGTCACGATCGCCGCGACATTCCACCGGATGCAGCGCATTGTGCGAGACATGACAAGGAAGCTCGGGAAAGAGGTCGACCTGATCCTGTCCGGCGAGGAGACCGAGCTGGACAAGAACATCATCGACCATATCTCGGATCCGCTGATGCACCTGATCCGGAACTCGCTGGACCACGGTATTGAGAGCCCCGCGGAGAGAGCGGCGGCCGGCAAGCCGGATAAGGGCACCTTGAATCTGGAAGCCCGCAGCGTGGGCGGCGACATCCTCATCACCATCCGGGACGACGGCCGTGGCCTGAACCGCGCGCGCATCCTGGCCAAGGCCAGGGAACGCGGTCTCCTGAACCGGCCGGACAGCGAGTACAGCGACAAGGAGGCCTTTGCCTTCATCATGCTGCCCGGCTTTTCGACCAAGGACAACGTATCCGAGTTCTCCGGCCGGGGCGTGGGCATGGATGTGGTCCGTGACAACATATCCAAAGTCGGCGGTGCCATTTCCCTGGACAGCCAGTCCGGCAAGGGAACCGTCATCACGATCCGCATCCCGCTTACGCTCGCGATCATCGACGGAATGCTGGTGTCGGTCGGAGTGAACCGCTACATCATCCCCATCAATGCCATCCGCGAATCGTTCCGCGCGCGTCCCGAGCAGATCATCGAGGACACCGAGGGGAACGAGATGGTCATGATCCGCGGCGAGTGCCTCAACATCGTGAGGCTGCATGAGCGGTTCGGTGTCGAATCCCGTTACAGGCAGCTGAGCGAGGGCATCATCATCGTGATGGAAGACGACGACAGCACGGTCTGCCTGTTTGCCGACGAGCTGCTGGGCGAGCAGCAGGCGGTGGTCAAACCTCTTCCGGGATATGTGAAAAAGGCGCGCGGAGTCGCGGGATGCACGATCCTGGGCGACGGCGGGATATGCCTGATATTGGACGCGAACGGCCTGATGGCCGACATAAACGGTTTTTAACCAAAGGAGGCGCTTCATGGCCAGGGACTTTCGAAACACACTCGGACCGGAAATCGAGGAAGACACCCTCAAAAACAAGTATCTCACCTTTGCATTGGGAAAAGAGGTCTACGGGATCGAGATCCGGTACATCACCGAGATCATCGGGATCCAGCAGATCACGGAAGTTCCGGAAGTGCCGGCTTTCGTCCGCGGCATCATCAATCTTCGCGGCCGGATCGTGCCGGTTGTCGACGTCCGGATGAAGTTCGGCAAGCCGGCGGTTCCGTACGACGACCGCACCTGCATCATCGTTGTGGAGATGGGCCTTCTGGTGATCGGCATGATCGTTGACAACGTCGCCGATGTCCTGGACATACCCGAAGAAAACATCGTTCCGCCCCCGGAAATCCGAACGGGCTACCAGAACCGCTATATCAAGGGCATTGGCAAAGTGGGAGACGATGTCAAACTGCTGCTTGACTGCGACCGATTCCTGAATGAAGACGAGACCGAAACGCTGAGCACGGTCGAGTAACCGGCCAGACGCCATTGGAGGAACAGGATCATGGAATTCTACCGGAATTTGGGCATCAAGACAAAACTGATCGCCGGGTTCGCCATCATCGCCGCGCTTGCGGTCATCCTCGGAATCGTCGGTGTGGCCAACCTGGGTTCGATCGCTTCAAACAACGAGAAGATCTATGAACAGTCGGCCGTTCCGATCACCTATCTGTCGCGGATCCAGACCGCGTTCCAGCAGTCGCGCGTTTCGGTCCGAGATATGATCCGCGCGACCAAGGTGGAAGATATCGAGAAAGAGATCGAGATCATCACGGCCCAGCGGGCCGACGCGGCGGGTGTGATGGAACAGCTCGGGGAGTCCATCAGCAACGATTCCCTGCGCCTGGCCTACAACCTGTTTGCCGAAGCACGCGTCACATACGGGGAGCAGCTGGACAAGATCATTGAACTGGGGCGCGCGAACGGGGACGGTTCCGCCTATGCCATGATGGCGAACGCGACAGTCAGCACGCTGGGCAAAGACGTTCCCCCCGGCTCGTTCACCCAGGCGGCGACCGCCTACCGGGAAAAGTTCCAGGATCTGGAAGCCGCTCTGCTGAAGGAAGCCGAAGAAGTGAAGGATGCGAGCGCGAAGAGCGCGTCGGCCGCGACGGCGGCGATGGCGGTCCTGTGTGTCGTGGTCGGCGGCCTCGGAATCGGCCTCGGCTTTGTCATCGCCACCTCCATCAGCGCTCCGTTGAAAAAAAGCCTGCACATGATCCAGGAAATGGGCAGGGGACACCTGAGCATCCGGCTCGGCATCAAGTCCAGGGATGAGGTCGGGCTGATGGCTCAGGCCATGGACGCTTTTGCAGATGACATGCAGAAAACGGTCATTGGCACGATGAAGCGGATCGCGGACGGTGACATGACCGCTTCGATCGAACCCCATGACGCGGACGACGAGATCGTTCCCGCCCTCAAGACCACCATCTCCACCGTCCACAGGCTTGTATCCGAAACAAACAGCCTGATCGAGGCCGCTGTCGAGGGACGTCTGGACACCCGTGCCAGAACCTCCGGGTTCAACGGCAGCTGGAAAGAGCTGCTGACCGGTTTCAACAAGGTGCTGGAGACGGTCGTCCTTCCGATCAACGAAGCCTCCGCTGTCCTGGCCGAAATGGCTGAAGGCAATCTGAGCCTGCGGATGGAAGGCGATTACAAGGGCGACTACGCCGTGATCAAGAAATCCATGAACCAGACGCTGGATGCGCTTTCCGCCTACGTCGGTGAAATCTCGACGGTACTGACCGCCATGGCGGGGTCTGACATCGATGTGGAGATCCGGGGCGAATACCGTGGAGACTTCTCGGCTATCAAGATCGCCTTGAACCTCATTGCCGACAATTTCAACCAGATTCTGCATGACATGAACATCGCGTCCGAGCAGGTTTCCGCCGGGGCGCACCAGGTGGCCGACGGGAGCCAGTCCCTCTCGCAGGGCGCGACCGAGCAGGCCAGTTCGGTCGAGGAACTGACCTCGTCCATCAACGAGATCGCGGACCAGACCCGCCAGAACGCGCTGAGCGCAAACGAGGCGAACGAACTGGCCGCAACCGCGCTCACCGCCGCAACCCAGGGCAACACCCGCATGAAAGAGATGCAGAAGGCCATGGAGGAGATCAACGAATCCTCTGCCAGCATTTCCAAGATCATCAAGGTCATCGACGACATCGCCTTCCAGACGAACATCCTGGCGTTGAACGCCGCAGTCGAGGCCGCGCACGCCGGACAGTACGGCAAAGGGTTCGCCGTGGTCGCCGAGGAAGTCCGCAACCTTGCCGCCAAGTCCGCGGCTGCGGCCAAGGAAACGTCCGGCATGATCGAGGGATCGATCAAGAAAGTCGAAATCGGAACCCGGATCGCGGACGATACGGCGAAAGCGCTCGACATTATCGTCGGGGACGTCGCCAAGGCCGCGGAACTGGTGGGAGCCATCGCCGTCGCGTCCAACGAGCAGGCGACCGGAATCGCCCAGATCAACCAGGGCGTCGAGCAGGTATCAAAAGTGGTGCAGGCCAATTCCTCCACGGCGGAACAGAGCGCCCAGGCCAGCGAGGAACTGTCCGGTCAGGCGGAGCTGCTGCAGGGCATGATCGACCGGTTCAACCTGCGGCCGAACGTCACCGACACCCCTGCCACTAAAAGCATTCATGCCGTTGCGGCCAGAAAGCCGGAGCCCAAGGCGGCGGCAGCCGAACCCGCTCCCGAAACCGAAGGCACGGCGCGGCCGGTCGGAATCCCCGAAGGGGATGCGCCAGCCAACCCCCCAAAAGGCGGCGCCATTCCGGCGCAGGCTCCGTCCAAGTCCGACGATAAGGGCAAGTCCGACCGCGGCAGGGACATTCCGGCCGGATCGAAGCAGCCCAAGCCCAAGATCACGCTGAGCGACAACGAATTCGGGAAATACTGATCCCGGTTCGACCGATGACATGGTACCGGGTGTGCGGACATCCGACCGGCTGCAAAAGCCGCGCCGACTGTCCGCGCACCCGTACCTGCAAGACCGGTGGCATCCGCCAGGAAGGAGTCTGAAGTGCTGGTTCTGCAAGACCACGAATTCGACATGCTGGTCCGCTATATCCGGGACAACTTCGGAATCAACCTCGACCAGAAGAAGGTTCTTGTGGAGGGACGCCTGGGTCTGCACCTGTCCGAAGCGGGATACGGCAGCTATCAGGAATACCTGAATCAGGTCTTCACAGACCCGACCGGCAGCGAAGTGTCCAACCTGGTCACCCGCCTGACGACGAACCACACGTTTTTCATGCGGGAGGAGAATCATTTCCAGTTTCTGAGGCAGCGTGTCCTTCCCGAACTGGGAAAAACCTCGCAGGACAAGGATATACGCATCTGGAGCGCCGGCTGTTCGTCCGGCGAGGAACCATTCACGATCGCCATGACGCTGCACGACCATCTCGGCTTTTCCAAGGATCTTTGGGACACAAGGATCCTGGCGACCGACATCTCGACACGGGCGCTCGACCAGGCACGCAAGGCCCGATATCCCGCCACTGCGCTGGATGCGCTGCCATCATCCTGGACCAACCGGTATTTCCGGAAGGTTTCCGAAACCGAGCACGAGATCATTGAATCGCTTCGCAACGAGGTCATCTTCCGGTCGCTCAACCTGATCCAGGATGTTTTCCCGTTCAAGAAGAAATTCCACGTCATCTTTTGCCGAAACGTCATGATCTACTTCGACCGCCAGACCCGCATCGAACTGATCCGAAGGTTCTACCAGGTCACGGAGCCGGGCGGATACCTGTTCATCGGGCATGCGGAGACCCTGGACCGCGAAGAGTCCCCGTATAAATACATCCAGCCTGCCGTCTATCGAAAGCCGATTTGAGGTAATGACATGCCACTGAAACGAAAAATCAAGGTCCTGGTTGTCGACGACTCCCTGTTGTTCCGGGAGGCCATCGCGCGCGGCATCGCCCAGGACAGCGGCATCGAGGTGGTCGGGACTGCGGCCGACGCCTTTCAGGCCCGTGACCTGATCCAGTCGCACGAGCCGGATGTCCTCTCCCTGGATGTCGAGATGCCGAAAATGAACGGCATCGAGTTCCTGAAGCGGCTCATGCCGCAGTATCCCATGCCGGTCGTCGTCGTCAGTGCCGTCAGCGACAATGTTTTTGACGCGCTGAACGCCGGCGCGGTCGATTTCGTCACAAAACCCGAGGCGGGAAAACCGGGCGGGGTCGAGCGGCTGATCCGCGAACTCATCGTCAAGATCAAGATCGCCTCGATGGCCAAAGTCGGCAAGCCTGCCCAGCCGGCGAACCCGGCGGCGGATGCGGCGGGTTCGCCGATCAGCCGCCGGTCCTGCGACCTGATCGCCATCGGCGCTTCCACGGGCGGCACGGAGGCGGTGCTGGAAATCGTACGCGCTTTCCCGCAGAACATGCCGCCCGTCGTGATTGTGCAGCACATGCCGCCGGTCTTCACCCGCATGTACGCGGAACGTCTGAACCGGAATTGCGCGATGGAAGTCAAAGAAGCCGCGGACGGCGACGAACTGCGCCGCGGCCGGATCATCCTCGCGGCCGGCGAAAACCACATGAGCGTCCGGAAGACCGGGCACGGCCTGGTGATCGAAAGCAAACCCGGGGAGCGGGTCAACGGACACTGCCCCTCGGTCGATGTGCTGTTCCACTCGGTCAGCCGGATCAAGGGAATCCACTCGATCGGCATCATCCTGACCGGCATGGGCTACGACGGTGCCAAGGGACTGGAAGCCATGATGAAGGAAGGCGCGTTCACGATCGGACAGGACGAGGCATCATCCGTCGTCTACGGCATGCCCAAGGTGGCGTTTGACATCGGCGCGGTCATGCGGCAGGCGCCGCTGAACCAAATCGCGGACGTGGTGTTCGCGACGATGATGGGGAACTAGGAGGGTTGGCCTGCCGGCAGGGATGCCGGTGACGGAACGGCGTCCGCGCCGCCGGAGGCCTCAGAGGAGGGACCGTATGCCGGAAGGAATTCTGACCATCGACGGGGGGCAGTTGCTTCGTGTCCTGGATGATGTCATGAGCGCGTCTCGCGACGTGGTCTGGTTCTGGACACCGGCTGACCGCAGGATCCACTGCAACGGCCGGCTGACCGAGGTCTTTGGCTATCAGCCGGAAGAACTCGGCGATTTCGAGGCGTTCCTGCGGACCGTCTATTTCGCGGACAAATCCAAAATCCGCCAGCTGATCGAGCAGAGTA
This sequence comes from uncultured Oscillospiraceae bacterium, assembly GCA_964572095.1. Lineage (GTDB taxonomy): Bacteria > Bacillota > Clostridia > Saccharofermentanales > UBA5734 > JAAYKS01. The sequence goes on along the minus strand of CAZNGQ010000071.1, from coordinate 1,604 downwards.
CCGGAAGGGGGGACAAGCCGGTCAACTCGGAGCATCGCATCATCTGCCGGAACGGGGACATCCGATGGGTCCGAACATCGTTCCGCCGCATCGATCCCAGCTGGAGCGTCGACGACATGGTCATTGGCACCATCTCCGACATCGATGAAGAAAAACGGAGCAAGAGCCGGCTCCGCGAACAGAGCTACCGGGATTCGCTGACCGGGCTGCCGAACCGGACGATGATGGATTATAAACTCTCGGCCTATATGGAGTCGGTACGCCGCAACGGCCGGCTCCTGGCGCTGATCCATCTGGACCTCGACGGGTTCAAGATGATCAACGAGACATACGGGCACTCCGTCGGCGACACGATTCTCCGTCACATCGGGGACGTCCTGATCTCCGAACTGCCGCTTGACACGACCGTCTTCCGCATCGGGGGAGACGAATTCGCCCTTCTGATCAAGAACCTGGAAAACCAGGCGGACATCGAACAGATCATGCAGAACATCCTCAAGGCCCTGGCCAGCTCCATTGTCGTCGACGACCGGCAGGTCGCTGTACAGGCCACTGCCGGTATCGCCGTGTATCCCGGTTTCGGCACGACCCCCGACGAGATCCAGAACCACGCCGGCGTCGCGCTCATGCAGGCCAAGGCAAAGCGGTCGGGTGGCTGGAGCTACTTTTCACCAGATCTCCAGGCCGACCAGGGCCGGCGCGCGGAGATGGAGAAGCGGTTGCGGCGCGCGATCCAGAACCGGGAATTCCGGCTGGTCTACCAGCCGCAGGTGGACGTCGCGAGCGGACGGGTCAGCGGTCTGGAAGCCCTTATCCGTTGGAACGACCCGGATCACGGCGCCGTTTCGCCCATGGATTTCATACCGGTCGCCGAGGCTTGCGGCCTGATGCCGGCCATCGGGGGATGGGTGCTGGAAACCGCGTGCGCCCAGCTCCGGAATTGGATCGACGCAGGAATCCCGGCTGTCCGCGTCGCGGTCAACATCTCGCCGCAGCAGTTCAAGGATCCCCAGTTTTTCTCGAACCTGCGCCGAATCCTGTCCATGACCGGCATCGATCCCCGCATGCTCGAACTCGAGATCACCGAAAGCATCTTCCTCGAAGGGCCGGAAGAGCTCCAACTGCTTTTCGACCGGATCCGCGGATGCGGGGTACAGATCGCCCTGGACGATTTCGGGACAGGATATTCCTCGCTCAACTACATCAAGAACTTCAAGCTTGACCGGCTCAAGATTGACCGGGCGTTCATCCATGACATGAAAGCCCATTCGGTCGAGACCGCCATCACAGGAACCATCGTGGTGCTGGCCCATATCCTGGAACTGGAGGTGGTGGCCGAAGGCGTGGAGACACTGGAACAGTTCAACTACCTCAAGGAGGTGGGCTGCAACACGATCCAGGGTTTCTATTTCAGCCGGCCGACCGAGGTCGCGGACCTCCCGAGGATCCTGCAGGACGGCACGATGCTGATGAAAGGAGCGGACCCGCACGCGTATGAACGCAAGAACGGTGTTTGACGAAATCGAGACGGGAACACGCCTGGAGATCCGACGGCTGGAAGACGGCGGGAACGCGGTGCTGGTCAGCCAGCTGCTCGCGCCGCT
>CAZNGQ010000070.1:0-12195 GCA_964572095.1 uncultured Oscillospiraceae bacterium | reverse complement strand
CCAGTGCGCAGCCGTGGGAACGATAGGCCTCGTTCGGGATTTCACCCAGCCGGAACACGCGGGTCATGTCGGTCAGGTATCCCTCGTAATTTCCGGAAACATCGACCATGACGGTCGTGCCCGGCAGGATCGGCCGGCCGGTCATGCCGACCGGAACGGACGGATGCTGGCCTCCGCCGCCCAGAGCGAAATCGAACGGGGACGCCACAGCGGCATTGTCCCCGGACAGGATCGATCCCATAAAAATTTCCATGCGCCGGCCGAAAGCGCGAAAGACCCCCAGGTGGCCTCCCAGGCGGGCTTCCCGCTCGATCTCCGCCGAAAACTCAAGCTCCGTCATGCCCGGGCGGTAAAGCCCCGGGACCATCCGGTACAGCCCGGTGTGGCGCGCCGCGGTGCGGCGGTAGACACCGATCTCGCCGGGTGTCTTGACCGAGCGCTGCGCGCGGATGGCGGAGGATCCGGGTCGCGGATCGCGGAACATCGCGGAAAGCCGCCGCCACTCCGCCGCGGAGATGTCCTCGTCTTCGAGCAGAACGGCTTCGGGGACGGGACGGCCCAGGTCGCGCAGCCGGCCGGGGATGTCCTCCGGCTTGCGGATGGCGACCGCGTCCGCGGTGTCCCCGTCCCCCTGCCGGCGGACAAAGCGAATCGGCTCCCCCGAGGCCGGAATGTACAGGAAAGCGTCGGCGACCACGCCGGTGAAGTAGAACAGGTTGACGTTGGATGTCACAAGCGCGGCGTCCGCGCCGTCCTGAAGCAGGCGCCCGCGGAACCGCTCCAGCCGGATTGCCAGATCCGCCTGGAGTTCCAGACCTGCGAGCGGATGGGATAGGACAGAATATTCCATTGCGATGGCGTTCCTTTCGTATCTGTCTGTCCCATATCGTACCACGTTGCACAGGCTGTGATATCATCTGGAAAGAATCCAACAACCGATGTCCGTGCAAAGGAGCGTGCCGCCATGCAACCGACACCATGGAACAACGAGGGCGCCGTCTACCGTCTTGGCCGCCTGCTCGCTTCCCCCACCGTATCGCGCCGGGATCCCGCGCTTGTCGACGAGGGGGAGTTCCGCCGGTTCCGGGACGAGCTGCTGCCTTCGCTGTATCCGCTGGCGCACGGGCGGCTGGAGCGGGAGACTGTCGCCCCGATCGGCCTGCTGTACCGATGGGCAGGACGGTCGGCCAAATCCCCGACTGTTCTCATGTCCCATTACGACGTCGTTCCGGTCCAGGCCGCGTCGTGGACGCACCCGCCGTTTTGCGGCGAGGTGTTCGACGGCGAGCTGTGGGGACGTGGAGCCCTGGACACCAAACTGACGCTCTGTGCCGTGTTCGAGGCGGTGGAGCGGCTGCTACAGCGGGATTTCACCCCCGCGCACGACATCTATCTCTCGTTCGCGGGCGACGAGGAAGTCATCGGCGAATCCGCTCCGGCCATCGTCGACCTCCTCGAATTGCGCGGCATCCGGCCTGCGCTGGTGCTGGACGAAGGCGGAGCCGTCCTGCGCGACGTGTTCCCGGGCGTGCCCGGACAGGTCGCGATGATCGGCGTCGCGGAGAAGGGCATGATGGATCTGGAACTGTCGGTCGCCGGCAAGGGCGGACACGCTTCGGCGCCGCCGAAACACACCGCGGCCGGCCTCCTGGCCCGCGCCGTCGTCCGGGCGGAGCGCCGCCGGTTCCAGCCGGGTATCCCCCGTCCTGTCCGCGACATGCTGCACACCCTCGCACCGCGAGCACCGCTGGCGATGCGCGCCGTTTTCAGTCACCTCCGCCTGACCGGCCCGCTGGTCGCCCGGCTCGCGGGACGGTTCAGCAACGAACTCGGCGCCATGACCCGCACGACAATGGCCTTCACGATGCTGGAGGGCAGTCCGCAGGCCAACGTCCTCCCGGGCCGGGCAGCGGCGGTCGCCAACATCCGGATGCGCCAGGGAGACACGATGGAGAAAACCATCGCCCATGTGCGCAAAGCCGTCCGCGATTCGGACGTCTCATACCGTGTCCTGCAAGGGAACGAAGCTTCTCCGGAGACCCGGACCGACCACCCCTCCTACCTCAAGGTCCGCGACGCGGTGGCCCGGGTCTGGCCGGATGCGCTGGTCCTGCCCTACCTCATGGTCGCCTGCACGGATTCCCGGCATTTCTGCCGGATCTCCGACGCGGTTCTCCGGTTCTCCGCCATGGAAATCACCCGGGAGCAGATGGCGACGATCCACAACCATGACGAGCGCGTCTCCGTCGAAGCGGTCGCGAAATGCGCGGCGTTCTATCTGGGGTTGGTCGAGGGGCTGTAGGAAATCCCTGCCGGATGCCGCGGAACATAAAAAGCCCGGATCCCTTTCGGAATCCGGGTCTTTTCAATCAATCGTCCTTCCGGAATCAGGCATCGTCGCCATCGGCTTTTCCACTTCCGTTGCCATTCCCGTTTTCGCTGTTCCGGTCGTCCCTGAGACCGACGACGCCGTCGTCCACGATCACCTTGGACGGCGGCAGCAGCAGCAGTTCCGGGTGCAGAAGCAGCTTGCGGAGCAGCCGCATGGCCACCGCATAGTAATGGCCGTCGCATACCCGCTCGTCCGTGACGAACTTGAGCCCGATGTTCTTTGTGATCCTGGTCGTGCCGTCCGGCTGGACGACCCGGCTCATCTGCTTGCGGCCCATCGCGCAGAAAATGGTGCAGTTGCCGAACTCGTACAGGTGATGGTAGATCGGGCCGATGCCCAGCGACCCGACATTGGTGAAGAAGACACTGCAGTGCCAGGGGCTCGCCTTGTGGATCAGCTTCGGCATCAGGCCGACGTTGTCGGTATGGCGGAGGAACCCGATGAGCAGCCGGATGATAGGCGCCGGAAACATGCCGAACACGCGGGAGGCCACGTCGGAATTGTTCTTCTTGTCGGTCGGGCGGTTGGCGTCCAGCTCGGCCTGCGTGCGGCGAACGACGTCCGCCACGGTGTCCCAGGGCTCGAAGACCGGCTTGATCAGGGTCTCCTCGCCCTTGTCGGACAGCGAGCGCTTGATGGCGATCGAGATGCTGATCTCGTTCCGGGCATACAGCTTGTTCCACATGACGAACCGGTTGAGGTAAGGCCGCTGGGAGATGACCCGGACGAGGGCGGCCATGAACACATGCATGACGGTCAGGCCCGGAATCTCGGCGCGGTGCGCGTCGACGAATTCCTCCATGTGGTCGATCGGAATGTCCTCGTCGAAGAAGTTCTGCGCATCCACCCGCGAGCGGAGTACATAAGGAATGACACGGAATACCGCGTCGACGTTGCGTACCCGCCAGCCATCATACCGGTCGAATGGGCCTCTTTTCTTGATCAACGCCATGGGGTGCTCCTTCATGGATCGGATAGGATCAGTATAGCAAAGATAAAACTTTGACAGTCAAATTTCGCATGCGGCCTTATCGCGTCTTCCGGCCGGAAAGCCGATCCTCCGCCAGCGAAAGCAGCGGGAACATGTCGTTGTACTGCTTTTGGACAAAAACCGCCGACCGCTTGCGATACAAGTCCTCCGCCAGCGCGTCGGCGATCGGCAGGAGGATGCGCTCGTGGGCGCACAGGACCGGTGAAACCGTCCGCAGATCCCCGGTTCCCTGCCGGTTCAGGCACGCGCAGGTATGGTTGCAGCGCCCCTTGACCGCGCAGTCCCGGCAGGGCTCGCGTTCCGCCTCGTTGAGCCGGTACAGCGCCATCCTCCGCGCCTCGTCGATGCCGGACGAAACATCACCGATGCAGAAGGCCTCGTCGCCAACAAACTGGACACACGGGTAGAGCCTGCCGTCCGGGGAGACGGAGACCTGCTTGCGGCCGAGCTCGCAGCGCTCCGCGCAATACGCGTCCCCGTGGATGTGGGAGGCGATCTTGACCTCGAACGGCGAGAGGTAGAACTTGTCCTCGTTCAGGGTCCGCTTGCGGTAGAACGACGCAAGGAGCCGGTACTGTTTCTCGAGGGTTTTCATCGTATCGTCCGTCCAGGCGCCGGCATGGTCGAGGGAACAGATGATGTAACGGAACCCTATGTCGTACAGATGCGACACGCTGTCCGCGTAATACCCGACCGTATCGGGCGCCACCGTCATCAGCACCGGCGCATAGGGCCGGTATCGCAGCAGGTCCGCCGCCGCCTGCTCCAGCCGGTCAAAGGTCCCGCGACCGTCGGGCAGAACCCGGTTGGCATCGTGCGCCGGCCGGACCCCGTCGTGGGAAAGCGCGATGAACACCTCGTGCTCTACGGAATAACGCAGGAATTCCTCATCGAGCAGCAGCCCGTTCGTCGTGATCTTGAAATGAAACCGGACATTCCCCTGCCGCTGAACACTCTCCGCGTAAGCGACCGTCTCGCAGATCAGGTCCCGGCAAAACAGCGGCTCCCCGCCAAAGAAAATAATACCGCTTGCGCCGGCGGTTTCTGCCGCGAGATCCACGGCGGCCCTGGCGGTACCGGCCGTCATCCGGTGCGTGTCCTGCTTCACATAGCAGTAGCGGCAGGCCATGTTGCAGGCGTCCGTCACATGCAGGGTGTAGTGCATCAGATCACTCCTTGGGCGGCCAGCCACGAAAGAAAATCCCGCACCTGCGCACGGAGGTCGTCGAGCATGCGCTCTTTCTGTTCCGCCGAGTATTGCGCGTAATACGTGTTGAAATCAGAAATCCCATCTCTCCGGTCTTGCATGAACTCGTCCCAGTTTTGACCCGGATCATAGAAAACCGCGACGTTCTCCACGCTGCCAGCCAAACGCTTTGCGGTCCCCTTCATGTCATAGGTTTCAACGGAAGAGGATTGCCGGCCAGTTTGCTGCCACGCAACAACATCGTTTTGCGATACAAATTCAAAGCCGATGCCCAGCGCGGGGTCATAGCCATCCAGGTCCAGTGTCCCGGTCCGGGTAGCCTCCGCAAATGCCTTGTCGCCATAAAGATTCGTCGCAGGAAAAGTGCCCTCCAGACTGAGGGAACCGTCGAAATGGACCCCCATCGCCTCGGCTTCCTGGCGGATCGCCTGAGCCGCTTCGTCTTCGGACAGGAAAACCGGCGGCGCGACACTGACACAGCCGAATGAACCATGACCGTTTCCATGCTCGAACACGGGGATGGCCAAGGCCAGCGGACCGCCTTCGCTGCGCGGGCCGGGTATGGGCCGGTTGCATCCGTACAGTCCGGTGGAAATGGAAAGCATGAGCGCCAGGCAGACGGCCGGCTTCGCTCCCCAGCGCACCGGTGTCAACCGAAGCACATCGGGATGGAGCAGGACCTCCTGCTTGGTGGGATAATGCGGATTGGAATAGGATTTTACCGGTATTGCAGAAAGATCGGTTTTCATGGCTTTGTCCCCTCCATGAACGGATCGTTACCCCCACCCTCTTTGCATTATATGCTTTTCCACAAATAAAGCGCGACATTTCAATAGATTTTCCGTGATATTGTTGTCATTCAATCCTTGCCGATCTCGAAGGCCTGTCCGCGGTCGAACAGCCAGACAAGGCGGGAGACCACGGACTTTTCGGTTGTCCGCTCGATGGCGGAGGTATAGTGGTCCAACTGGACGCGGTACCGTTCCGCCAGGATTCGGCCGGCCTCCTCGGCCGTGCCCGGGATCCGGTCGGACTTGAAATCCACCAGCACGACCCCCCCGCTCTCCGGCTCCTCGAACCACAGGTCGATGATGCCCTGCACCAGCGTCGCGTCGCCCGGGCCGAAACCCGACGCATCGCGCCCCTTGTGGATGTCGGGCGCGTCGAACTTCAACGTGAACGGCATCTCGCGGTAGACACGTCCCCGGGCTTCCGCGACGCGTACCCGGCGGCACAGTCCGGAGCGGGCGTACCGCGCGAATGCCGCTGCCAGCGGTTCCATGGACGCGGTCTCGGCGGGGGTCAGCATCTCGCAGGCGCGCATGAGCCGGATCTGGCGCAGGATCTCCGTCTCGTCGGGATTATCCCCGGCCGCGGCCAGGTCCAGGTAGCGCAGCACGGCATGGATCGCCGTACCGCGTTCCGCTCCATACAGTGTCCGGGCTCCCTCCCCGTCGGCGGACGAGCTCCCGGGTCCGACGAGCTCGAGTCCGGTCCCCTGCAGCCAGGAGGCGGGCTCGGCCGAGGCTTCCTCGCCGGAGTCGTCGCCGGTCCGGGCATAGGCCTGCTCGCGCCGTTTGAGTTCACTGACCGATATCTTTGCGGCGGAGGACGCGGCGGCCGGGAAGCGGTACTCGGACAGCAGGAGCCGCTCGAAACGCGCGCGGGCCGTATGGTATGCTTCGGCATCCATACCCGTCAAATCCAGCGGGCCGGTCAGCCGGTCGACGATCTCCCCGCGGGGATCGCGCGGTTCGACATCGGCGGCGGTATCTGTCCCGGTCGGGGAGGACTGGAGTGAAACCCGGTATCCGTCGAGAATGTCCGCACGGCGCCGGATCTCCAGCACCATGCGTCCGACCGGGTCATTCCCGGCCGCGGTCGGCACCGGGCAGGCCGCCAGCCCCTCCGGATCGGACGATCCGGCGATGGCCGTCCAATCCGTATCCGCGTCCCGCGCCATCGACATCAGGATCCAGTCCAGGAACGACCGCGCCGAGAGCGGCAGGTGCGCGGGCAGCGTAAGATCCGAGGTGCCGGCATCGGTCCGGCGCACGGCACAGATCCGGCGTGCAAGCGCTGGAGCGCCCTTTTCCGGGTCCAGGTCGACGCCGGCCGTCAGCCACAGGCGTTTGGCGGCGCGGGTCATCGCGACATAGAGCAGCCGCATCTCCTCGGCCATGGCGGCGTTGCGCAGGCTGTTTTCCATGGCCAGCCGGGCGTAGGTGGGATACGTGACGGATCGCGACGGGTCCACATAGGCCGGCCCGAGTCCGGAACGTTCGGAATACAGGAGCCGTCCGGTCGATGTCACGTTCAAGGACTTGCCGCAGCCGGCGACAAATACATGGCCGAACTCGAGTCCTTTGCTGCCGTGGATCGTGAGGATGCGCACCCGACCGTCGACCGGCCGTTCCGCGGCGAACGGGGACTCTTCCGTCCCTTCCTTGCGCAGCGCGGCCAGGTGGCCGGCAAACCGGTGCAGCCCGCGCGGGCCGCCGGACTCGAACGATTCCGCCCAGCGGCAGAACAGGGACAGCTCCTCCGCGCGCCGTGCCCCGTCGGGCAGCTGGCTGACATATTCCAGATAGCCCGACCGATCGAACACCAGCGCCAGCAGCTCGCTCAGCCGCAGGTAAGGTTCGCGCCCGCGGAGGGCGTCCAACCAGGACAGGAAGCCGGCAACACAGGTCCGCAGCTGCGGGTCCGGCCCGTTTTGCGCATACCAGGCGACGGCCTGGTGGAAGAACAGCCGCGGCGATCCGTCGGAGGCGCCGCCCGCGGCATCCGCGTCCGACGCGGCCCGTATGGCGAGCAGCTCCGCTTCGGAAAACCCGTCCGGGCATCCCGCACCGGGGCGATCATGATCCGCGTGCAGCCGGGACCGCATGACCGCGGCCAGCGGTTTGTCCTGGGCCGCGTTGTCCAGCAGGCCGACCAGGGATTCCATCAGCAGCAGTTCGGGGGTGGCGAGGAAACCCGGACTGTCCGCCAGGGTGTGCGCGATCCCCGTCCGGCCCAGGGCGTCGGCCGCGGTTCGGCAGACCCGGTGGGTCCGGCCCAGGATCGCGATGTCGTCCGGCTTGACGCCATCCGACAGCAGGCCGCGGATGCACGAGGCGATCGCCAGCCCTTCGAGAAGCTCCTTTTCCGGCTCTTCCTCCTCGACGCTGTCGTGTCCGGCGGCTTCGTCCTCCTCGTTTTCACCGTCCGGCTCCGGCAGGGTTTCCTGATGGACGTCGACCAGCAGCAGCCGGACCGCTTCACCGGGCTCCGCGCCGTCGGCGGGGGTCAGGGCTTGTCCGTCGTCGTAATCGATCTCGCCCGAGGCTTCGCTCAGGATCTGCCGGAACAGCCGGTTGACGGCGGCAAGGATGCCGGCGGTGCTGCGGAAGTTGCGGTTGAGGCCCAGCAGCCGGCCGCCCTCCCCCGCCGCGAACCGGCGCGAACGCTCGAGGAACAGCGTCGGGTTTGCGTGGCGGAACCGATAGATGCTCTGCTTGACGTCGCCGACCATGAACACGCTGTCCCCGGCGACGCTGGCGACGATTTCATCCTGGATGCTGCTGGTGTCCTGGCACTCGTCGATGTAAACTTCGGAAAACCGGTCGCGGTAGTAGGCGCGCGCCTCGTCGGTCCTTAGGATCCGCAGCGCGAAATGCTCGAAATCCGAAAAATCGATGCCGCGTTCCTGGATCTTGAGTGCGGAGTAGACCCGGTCCGTCAGCAGGACGACTTCCATCAGGCGGCGCATCGGCGATACCATGGCGGCAATGTCCGCACCGATTTCGGACGAAGCGCGCGTGAACAGCGGGCGGGTGTCGAACTCGAATTCATCGCTGTACTTTTTCGTGCCCATGCGGCCGGTCAGTACATGGATGGTTTCCGGGATGTACCGCAGGAACTCCTGAATGAAATCCGCGGTTTCATCATCACGCGATCCGGTCGACAGGGAGGGCTCCGGCAGGGTTGACGCCAGCCGGACCAATCGGTCCCATCCGGTATTCGGCCCTTCAGGCTCTCCCTGCGACACCGAATCGGCGAGACGGTTCAGTTCGGTCAGCAGCAGCCGGTAACCGGAGACGTATGCCGCGTTCTTTTTGATGTCCTTTACAAAAGCCAGTCCGCCATCCAGCTGCCGAAGGAGTCGCGGAACCGCGGAGACGGACTTGTCGATGAGGATCCGGGCCTGCCGGATGAGCGTTTCCGCCCACTCCGATGAACCGAAATCCGCCGCGGCGGCGGACAGCCGATCCACCATCCCAGCTGCCCATTGTTCGTAGTCCGGCATGCTGCGCAGAAAACGGTGCAGCGACACGGCCAGTCCGCGCAGCGAGCGGTCGTCCCGCCCGGGGCTGAATCCGTCGCACAGGACCTGGAACGAGGCGGTCCAGTCTCCTGCGGTTTCGGGCGCCCCGCCGAATACGAAGGGCGCGGGATGGAGGTCCCTCACCGGGAGGCCCGCCGGGACAAGGGCTTCCGCTGACGCGGCCCCGCCGTCCGCGACCGCGTCGCAGAACAGGTAGAACGAAGACAGCACACGGTCCAGCGCATCGCTGAGCAGCAGGTCCGCCGCGGCGGGATCCAGCACGCCGGAACCCGGCTCGGCCAGCGCCTGGCCGTTCTCATCCTGCAGCAGATACTGGAACGACCGGAAGACGTCCAGACCAAAGGAATGGATCGTCGATAGGGACGCTCTCGGAAGCGCGGAGAGCTGTCGGGAAAGCCGGGCGCGCTCCGCTCCGTCCTGTGCGTTGCCCAGCTCCACCCGGAGCCGGTCGCCGATCTTGCGCCGCATGTTGGCCGCGGCCGCCTCCGTGAACGTCATCACCAGCAGTTTTCGGATGTCCGCTTCGCCGGACAGCACGCGCCGGACGATCCGCTCGGCCAACACCGTGGTCTTGCCGGAGCCCGCCGCGGCGGAGATCAGGAGATGCTCCGGCGATGCCTCGATGACGCGCTGTTGTTCGCGTGTGAATTCCATGCGGCTACTCCTCCTCCGGCGCGGTCTGTCGGATCGCCCGGATCATCTTGCGCATCCGGTTCTTTTCCACTTCTTTGGGGACCAGCTCCGCCAGCGGTTTCATGTGGAAAAAAGCCTTGCCCTCATGGCCGCAGATCGCCCTGCAGTCGCAGTACCGGCATGCGGGCGGAGAGGATCCGATCCGCGCCGGGCGCGCGTCGGCCTTTCCGGAGAGCAGTGCGCCGCACAGCGCGTCCATGCGGCCGAGCGTGTGCCCGGTCACCTCCGCGATTTCGGCCGGTTCCAGCCCCGTCTTCTGGAGCTTGAACTGGCGGGCGATCCGGTCACGCGCGTCGGCCTCGTCACGGCAGCCCTCATGGGCGGCATACGTGGCGACCGGGGTCTGGAACCGGAAGTAGGCCATCTCGACGGGACGCGCGCCGGGGTGTGTGTTGCGATAGGCGGCGGCATACGCGGGGAGCTGCAGGGAGAGGCCGTAGAACACCTTGTCGGGATCGAACCGGACATCCCCGCTCTTGTAGTCGACGATGCGGAAGTCGCATATGCCGGTAGGGTCGATACGATCGACCCGGTCTATGACGGGGTCACTGGCCGAGTTGATACAATCAACTCGGTCAATGACCCCGCGGAATCCGACGGTTACGCCCTGGACATGGAGGGCGAGGGCTTGAGTGTCCCCGGATCCGAACCGCCATTCGGTGCAGATGGGGACCGCGCCGTCCGTGGACAGCTGCGCCACCGCCGCCCGGAGGGACGCCGACCCGAGCCGCAGCACGCGCCTCCCGCCCGAGGCATGGATGCCGGCATCGAAAAAGAGCCCATATCCGTCCCGCTCGGCGATCTCCCGCATGCACCGGTCGGCGAAGCGGTCGTAATCGAGTCCCTGCCATCGGATCAGGACAGCCTGGCGTTCTTCTTCCGTCGCCGCCGTCTCCAGTTCCTCGGCGAGACCGCGGACGGCCAGTTCCAGAATCCCGTGCAGCAGGCTGCCCGTGTCTGTCGCCTGTGGCGACCAGACATCCCGGTCCTGCAAGCGTAGAAGATACTGGGAAAAATAAGCGTACGGACACGCGGCAAACCGTTCCAGCTGCGAAACGCTCATCCGCGCATGCTCACCGACCGCCTGTCGGACCAGCGCGGCAGGCAGGCGGGCGGTCACGCGGTCTTCCTCGAGCCAGCTCCGCCACCGTCCTCCTTGGCTTTCCTGAGCCGGGAATCCGAGTGTGTCCGCCAACGCACGAAGAACGGTCATCCGGCCAGGGTCGCCAGGCAGCGTTTCGTCCGCCGCGGAGGAAAGCAGAAAACGACGCGCGGGACGCACGGCGCCTGTGCGTGGATCGTCCGCATCCGCAAGGCCGACGGTCCGATGCCGCCCTTCCGGAACGACCCGGCGCAGAAGGTCGACGTAGCCCGATGCCGGCCGGCTTCCGACTGGGGCCGACAGGTACAGCGCATCGGAGGGGGACGTCAGCAGTGCATACGCGAGCGCCGCGTCTGAAAACACCTGGTCCCGGAGCACACTGGGCAGCCGGACACCCAGCTGTGCGGAAATCCGCTCGCGGTCCGGGTCCTTGAGCAGCCCTTCCGGCGGCACGGATCCGGGAAAAGCGTCCTCGTTGGCGCCCAGCAGAAACAACACGCGGGCTCTACGGAATCCGGCGCGTTCGAACCCGGACACGGTAAGCCGGTCGATGACGGGTGGGATCGCGCCGCTCTGCGCCCCCTCCATGCCCGCGGCCAGCGCATCACGGAACTCTTCCATGCCGTATCGCCCGTCGCCGGCGATCGTCGTCATCTGGTCGAGGACCCGCGCGATGCCGTTCCAGGCACGCACCAGCGTGATGGCCGCTTCGTCCTCGCCCGCGGCGTGCAGCTCGTCCGACCGCTGCCCGACAGCCTCCCGGACGCCGTACGTTTCCAGGAATCCGGCCAGTAGACGGCACTTTCCGGCGCAGGAGGGTTCCGATCCCAACGTGTCCAGAAAATCGCGCAACGGTTCGAGCACACGGCTCCGCAGCGCCCGGGCCTCGCGCGCGGCCGACGCTTCGGCCGCGCGCCGGTCGTCGCGGCCGACCCGCAGCTCCTCCGGTTCCTCTTCGGCCTCCTCGTCGTCGGACGGCATCACGGTCAGGCTTTGGAACTCCGCCCGGTACCGCCGGTTGTCGAAAACGCGTCCGGCGCCGGTCAGCCCGCGCGCCAGCAGGAAATTCTCCAGCCGGTCGGCCTCGTCCCGTGTGATCCGGCAAAAATCCGAGCGCAGGCAGGCCGTGATCGCCGGCAGCGACCAGTCGTGGACCTTGAGATCCAGCAGCCCGCGCAGGAAACGGTACAGCGATGTGCCGACCAGTGGTCGGGGTTCGTCGATAAAGGGGGAAAGCCCGAATTCCCGGAACACCGCGCGCAGCGGCGACAGGTAGGATGACGGATTGCCGACGCCGATCGCGATGTCGCCGTATCGGTAGCCGCAGGTCAGGGTCAGCCGGCGGATCTCGCCGGCGGTCCAGCGGATCTCATCCTCCTGGCTGCGGAACAGGTTCGTTACGACCGACGGGTCGACGACCGACGCTGTTCCGGGTCAGGAATATTCCAACCGTACTTTTTATCAAGGGTGGACAGGTGGT
>CAZNGQ010000069.1:0-12269 GCA_964572095.1 uncultured Oscillospiraceae bacterium | reverse complement strand
ATCTCGTCGGTCAGCATCCGCGCGCTGGAAACACGCAGGAGCAGCACCCCGACGACATAGGCCGCCAAGGGAACCGCGCCGGCGCACAGCAGTCGGATCAGCGTCCCCTGCCCTGCGAGCAATCGCCCGGCCAGGGCGGACAGCGCGGCGCTGCAGGCCGCGGCAAAGACGATGCGCGCGGTGTTTCCGACGATCGGCCGCAGGTTCAGGCCGCCGGTCTTGCGCCGCAGCAGAAGAGCCAGCGTCAGCCCAGACAGGATCAGCGTGATGGACGAGGCCAGCGCCAGGCCGGCGATCCCCATGGGCCGGATCAGCAGGAAGTTGAGCCCGACGTTGACCGCCAGGCTGCCGATCCCGACGAACATCGGGGTGCGGGTGTCCTGCAGCGTGAAAAAGAACCGGCTGAACACGTCCTTGACCGCATACCCCATCAGGCCGGGCATAAAGAACAGCAGCGCCGATCCGGTCAGGACCGTGTCCGCGGCGTTGAACTCGCCGCGCTGGTACAGGAGCCCGATGATGTCCCGATGGAGCAGCATGGACAGCAGGATGAGTGGCAGCAGAACCAGCAGCATTGTCTCCAGGTAGCGCCGCAGCGTGTCCATCATCTGCTGCCGGTCGTCCTTGGCCGCGTGCGCGCTGAGGTGGGAGAACAGGATGACCGTGACGGGCATCACAAAGACGCCGATATAGATGGTGTACGTGTTATACCCGTAGGAAAGCGCGGAAACCGCGTCGGGATCGAGATAGGAGGAAAGGCTGTTCTGCAGGACTTGGTTCAGTTCGGTGGCCGCCGACGCCACCACCGCGGGGAGGGCGACGACCAGTGTCTGCAGCAGCAGCGGGTCCCGCGGCTGCAGGAGAGGCCGGAACCGCACGCGGCGCGCGGCGACCGGCAGCTGGATCGCCACCTCGAGGACGGCGGAAGCCGCGGTGGCGATCGCGACCATTCGGGCGAAGTGGACCGGATCGCCGGACGGCGTGGCGATCAGCGCAGGGATCAGGACAAAGGACAGCGACATCGTGGCGATGTGCGGCAGCACAAAGTCCTCGTTGGCATTCAGCACCGCGGTCATCAGGTAGGAGGCGCACTGCACCACCAGCATCGGGAGCATGATCCGGGTCAGCTGGACCACGAGAGCCTGGGTCGCCGCTTCGTAGCCCGCCGCGACCACCGCGACGATGGCCGGCATCGTGACATGGAGCAGGATGCCGAGCGCCAGGGCGGACAGCATGAAGAAAGCCAGCGTGCCGCTGGCGTACCGGTCGGCTTCGGACTTGCCGTTCTGGACCTTGACACGGCTGTAGATCGGCAGGAACGCCGTGGTCAGGAAGCAGCTGGACAGCACCATGAGCGTCAGGATCAGGGTGTATGCGGTCGTATAGGCCGAGGCCTCGGCCCCAAGCCCCAGTTTCCCCGCCAGCAGCATCGAGCGGACCATCCCGAGCACCTTGCTCAGGATGACGACCGGCAGAATCATCGACGTCATGCGGATGATGCTGGACGGGCGGCGTCCGCGGCTCATGCCGCCGTGGTCAGCGCCCGTCATCGGCAGGCACCCCCGCTCGCTCTTCGCCGGGCAGCCTTACACGGCCGGTGATGAAAAACAGGAGGACTACCGGGAACATCGCGGTTGCGATAATGGGATTGACGAAGCCGTACAGGACATATACCGTCAAGGCGACGGTGCGGTATGCCTTTTCTGTATTGTCCGCCTTCATTTTTCGCACTCGTCGGAACATCAGCACGATGAAACCGAGATACAGCCCAAACCATGGAATTCCGAACATCGCGAGGTAGTCCAGCCAGGAAGCGTGCTGGCCGACCAGGGAAAAGTCGCCGGAGTTGACTCTCGATCCGAGGCCGAACAGCGGGTGCGCGAGCATCGTCTTCACGGAACGGCCGTACAGGTCGATCCGCTCTCCCGAGGAACGCTCGGTCAACAACGACTCGTTGCCCGGGCCGGGGTTATAAAATGGAATTTGGACGTCGAACAGCCGATCAGCCATCGTTACCGTGATGTCGCTGAGTTTGATCAGATACAGATGCGACTGGTGCAGGTTGAACAGGCGCCCGACCCCGATGAACAGGATGATGACCGCGAGCAGGATCGCGCAGAGGCGGGACAGGATGCGCAACTCCTTGCCCCGTGTACGGATCAGGGAGTAAACCAGCAGCAGGAACAGTCCGAATCCGGTGAAAACGATCATCAGTGTAAATCCCGCAAACAGCATGCCGGTCAGGATCAGGCAGATGCAGACCGTAAAGAAGCGGAAGCGCCGGGCGGTCATGCGATAATAGACCAGCATGGGAAAGACACAGGCCAAACCGGTGAAAAACTCGTAACTGCCGACTCCGCGCATATGAAGCTGGCGCTTGATTACCTCCGGGAAGGAACCGGTCGACATATTGCGGGAGACTTCCGGATCCGTCGCCAGCACAGTCGCCCCGCGGACGCAGGCTACGGCGAACACGATATAGATCAGGTACAGGATCCATCGCTGCCGATCCTGACGCCCGGTCATAGCATAGAACAGGTCGATCAGGTAGACGGCAGTAAAAAAAGCGAAGTAACCAAGGGGGACATGCGGATTGATCCCCCTGCCGATCGCCGCATTGACAACCAGCACGGCCATCCAGCCGGCCAGCAGGAGCAATTCCCACAGGCGGCCGCCTGCTTTTAGGAAGGTCCAGGCCTTGCGCGCCGTCAGCCCGGTCCTCCTCGAGACAGAGGCCGCGGCCAGAATCCACAAGAAAAACGAGATGCCGAGGACGATCATCTCGCGGGGGACCGACGGCCGCAGGATCAACAGTTCCAGGAGCGACGGGGAGGTGAGGAGCAGAATGAAAAAAGCCGCTGCGGCGGTGTCGGGATTGGTTTTCAGCCAGCTCCGGGCGGCTGCGATTCGCAAAGCCATCGTTCGGGTTCCTCTCGGTGCATCCGGATCGTTCTGATCGATGCAATGGAGGTATTATACCGTATCCGGCACCTGCCAGGGCAGCCGGCGGTCAGTCGTCCTGGTAGACGCCGATCCGGACGAGGTCTTCTTCGTAGGGCGCCGTGATCAGGACCGCCTTCTGCGGCCCGTAGTAGACAAACAGGCTCCCGGCCGCGACCGCGTGCGCGCCGCCGTCCCGGATCGCCTTCTTGAAATCCTCGATGTCCCTGGCCCCGCCGCAGGCGATGACCGGAATCGTCACCGCCTCCGTGACCTGCCGGATCAGGTGGATGTCGTAGCCCTGCATCATCCCGTCGCAGTTGACCGAGTTCAGCAGGATCTCCCCGACGCCGAGTTCCTGCGCCCGTTTCGCCATCTCGGCCGGCGGGATGTTCACCTTTTCCGTGGCGTCGTTGATCCAGCACGATGTCTTGCCGAACAGGTCGGTCTTGGCGTCGATGGAGGCCACGATGCTCTGGCTGCCGGCAAACCGAACCGCTTCGCGGACCAGTCCGGGATTGCGGATCAGGGCCGTGTTCAGGATCACTTTTTCATATCCGATGGCGAAGAGCTCCTGGATCTGTTCGATCCCGGTGATTCCGCCGCCGTAGCTCAGCGGCATGAACGCCTCGCTGGCGATCTCCTTGAGCAGGCCCATGTCGGGGCCCGTCCCGTCCCGGGACGCGCGGATGTTGAGGATGCACAGCTCGTCGACGCCCTTGTTGTTGAAGATCTTGACCGCGTTGACCGGATCCCCAAGGTACCGGGGCTTGCTGAATTTAACCGTCTTGACCATGTCGCGGTGATCGAGTAGTAAGCAGGGGATGACGCGCGGCCTTAGAAACAATCTCAGCACCTCTCGGCGAAATTACGGAGAATCGCCATGCCGAAGTGATGGCTCTTTTCCGGATGGAACTGTACCCCGTAGACGTTTCCTTCGCACACGGCCGCCGTAAACTCGTAGCCGTATTCACACTGCATCAGGATGTTGTCCGGACGGTCGCAGACCGCGTGGTAGGTATGGACGAAATAGTACCGCTGCGGCTCCGTCAGCCCATGCAGCAGCGGGGAGTCGGGCCTGGTGAAGGAGACACGGTCCCATCCCATGTGCGGGATCTTGAGGCCGGTGGCCGCCTCGTCGATCGCGAACCGCCGGGTCTGGAACGGGATCAGGTCCAGTCCGGGCGCGGGTGCGCCCTCTTCGCTGCCGCGCCCGAGCAGCTGCATGCCGAGGCAGATGCCGAGCAGCGGTTTCCCGTCGATCCGGGCGTGGCGGTGGATTTTTTCCGTGAGTCCGGCGTTGTTGAGCCGCTCCATCCCCTTGTCGAACGAGCCGACACCCGGCAGGATCATCTTGTCCGCGCTCCGGATGACCGCGTCGTCGTCCGTGACGACGGCCGTCGCGCCGATCCGCTTGAGCATGTTGATGATGGATCCGACGTTGCCCATGTCCAGAACGACGATCATGCATCCCGCCTCGTTAACCAGGAGGTCATCGGAAGTTGCGCTTTTCCACACCGACCCACCGTGCGAAACGGACGGCCGCCCGGATGAACCAGAACGTGTTCCGGTAGTCCTTGTAGGTCTTGTTCTCGCCGTCGATGATCGTACGGAACTCGTCGACCGTGATGCCCAGTTTCTTGGCGATGTATTCCATGTCGTCCTTCATCAGGCTCTCGTCGTACGGCGGGGTCTGCAGTTCGGCGAGCGCCTGCTCCCGGGTCATCTGTCCGGACAGGATCAGGCTCGAAAAATGGCATTTGCGCTTGTCGTACCCGAACTTGTGCGGATGGTAATACCCCTCGTAGAACCGGGTGAAGACGTTCTCGTAGTGCTTGTTCTCGTATTTGTTCCAGCCATAGAGGCGGTTCATCTCCGCTTCGGCCTCTTCCTTGTTGTAGTGGATCATGTTGAGGGGCGCCACGCGGGTCATGCCCCGGATGTACTGGTAGTACACCCGGTAGCGAAGCATGCTGCACAGCGGGAAGGTCTTGAGCTTGACCTTGCCGAACTTTCGGTGCACGTCCTTGATGAAAGTCAGGTCGTTCATGTAGACCCACTCGTACGGCGGGATGACACACTCGGTGGCGTTGTTGGCACCGGTGATGATGTACTTGATCCCGTTCTTCATGGCGAAGTTGTACAGGCCGGCGAAGATCGCATGATCCTGCGGCAGGTCCTGATAGGCCACCTGGGCCTTGAAAAAGGAAAGCTGCAGGTCCCGCATCTCGTTCCAGTTGACCACCTCGGTGATCAGCTCCAGATCCAGGCCCCGGACGATCTTCTCGATATTCTCAACCGCGACATTGAGGTTCCAACCCGTGTCCACCAGGTAGATGAGCGGCCTCAGGCCGTATTTGACTTTGCACAAGTGCGTCAGGTACGAGCTGTCCGTACCGCCGCTCAGGCCGATGATGCAGTCGTATTGCTTGCCCCGGCCGTGGCGCTTGATCTCCTCGACGATCGCGGCCAGCTCCCGCTCGCCCTGCTCGTCCGGATGCCAGTTCGGCTTGATGTTCTGGTAGAAATCGTTGCAATAGTCGCAGACGCCGTTCTCGTCGAAAACGACCGCGGAATCGGTGGTGTCGATGACGCAGTTCGTACAGACCTGGTATGCTCTTTCACTCATCGGATCGCTCCTCAAGGCAGGGTGTGCGCGGTGTGTACACGCAGTACACACAGGAAATATAGCATAAACCACCGTCCTTCATACAGGAAATTTTAGCACCTGCCGGCCGTGCCCGTAAAATCAACGCCAATCCGGTCCGTCCGACAACTCCACCCGGTTCTTGCCGGATATCTTCGCCTGGTACAGCGCACGGTCCGCCCGGTCGAAGAAATCCTCCTGCCGTTCCGCCTGGCCGACCTGCGCGACCCCGACACTGATGCTGCACCGGATGTCGTGGATCGGCTTGTCGGAAACAGCGGTCCGAACCTTTTCCGCCACCAGTCCGGCATCCGCCTGCGTGGCACCCTCGAGCAGGACGATGAACTCTTCCCCGCCGACACGCGCGACGATATCGTCCTTTCGGCAGGCCGCGCGGATCCGTTTCGCGACCTCGACCAGCACATCGTCGCCCCGGGAATGGCCGTACCGGTCATTGATCACCTTGAAGTCGTCGATGTCGATGACGATCAGGGACACCGGCGTCCCGGTGGAATGGTACAGCCCGACCAGCCGGCCGAACACTTCGTCATAATAGGTCCGGTTGTACAGATTGGTCAGTTTGTCACGGACGGCCTTTTCCAGCAGGACCGCCTGGCTCTGGACCAGCTGCTTGCTCCAGACCATCTGGACCGACAGAATGGCTCCCATGACGATGATCGCCAGGACCAGGGCCACGAAATTCTCCACCTGGAAAGCCGGAAAGAACATCGGCTTGAAGAAGAGGTACAGCACGGTGCTGCTGACGCTGATCAGTGATGTCGCCGCGATTGTCAGCCGGGAATCGAAATAGACCGATGTGGCGACGATGCAGAGGAACAAGTAGAACGTGTTGTCGAACAAACCGTCCTGAATGTACAGGATGACATAGATATAGATGATCGGGCCGAGGATGAGCCAGTATCGGATCGCCCTGCTGTCCGGCCGACGGACGCAGAGATAGGTCGGTATGGCGTAAAACAAGCCCAGCGCGAGGAAAATCAGGCAGTCCAGGATGCGGTGGCGAAGCATGTACTGCTGAAACGTCAAGACGCCGACCGTTACCCAGGAAACGATCAGGATGAACCGGTTGACGCGGCGGCTGCTGTATTGTCCCGGCATGGCTGTCTCCTTCCCCGCACGCAGGCAGGAGGACGGTTTATCCGCCCGTTATACTCAGGGGCGCCCCCAGAACCTTCTCCACAAAAACGCCCACGATGTCCGGGTCGAACTGGGTCCCCGCGTTGCGGCGCAGCTCTTCCACGGCTTCTTCTTCCGTCTTCACGCTTTGGTAGGAGCGGGGGTTCGTCATCGCATCGTAGGCGTCCGCGACGGCCAGAACCCTGGATTTCCAGTTGATGGCGTCGCCCTTCAGGGCTTTCGGATAACCCGATCCGTCCCATCGTTCGTGATGGGCGAGCACATACTCGGCCAGGTAGAAAAAGTCGTGCGTGTTGCTCAGCAGCCGATAACCGATTTCCGGATGAGCCTTGACATGCGCCCACTCGGCATCCGTCAACGGTGCGGCCTTATTGAGGATCGCCTCATCCACGCCGATTTTACCGATATCGTGCATCTCCCCGGCCGTCTTGAGTTCGATGGTCTCGTACTCGTCCAGCCCGTACGCCTTGCCGATCGATTCGCACAGCAGTCCGACGCGCCTGGAATGGCTCCCCTCCCGCGGGGACTTCACGATCAGCGTGTTCAGGATGGAGGTCACGACCAGGTTCTTTTTGCTGGTACTCTCGAGGGTCTTCTTTTTGTACATGATGTTTTCGGCGTTCCGCATGACATCCCGGACGGACTGGTCCCGGTCGGTCTTGGCGTCACATCCGAACGCGACGGAAATCGGGATGCCCATGATCTGCTTCTTGCCGATCTTCTCCCGGAGCCTCCTGGCCATTTTCTCGGCGACCGCCAGCTCGGTCTGGGGCAGCAGGATGACAAACTCGTCGCCGCCGACCCTGGCGACGATGTCGTCCTGGCGGCACTCGGCCTGCAGGGTGCTCGCGAAGGTCGCGATGAGCTTGTCGCCGCTGATGTGCCCGAACGCGTCGTTCATGGTTTTCAGGCCGTTGAGGTCCGCGTAGATGATCGAGAGCGGCAGGTTTCTCTTCCGGTCGAGCCGCTCGAGCTCTTCGTCGAAAAAACGGCGGTTGTAGAGCCCGGTCAGCTGGTCGTGGTAGCTCAGGAACTCGATCCGGCGCTGCTTTTCCTTTTTTTCGCTGAAATCCCGAAACACCAGGACACAGCCGGTGATGTCGCCGTTCCGGTCCCGGATCGGCGCGGCGGTGTCTTCAATGGCTCTTCGCGTACCGTCTTTGGAGATCAGTTGGGTATGATTGGCCAGCTCCACGATCTCGCCTTTTTTGAACACCTGCCCCACCGGGCTGGCGACCGGCTCCCCGGTGAGCTCGTTGACGATGTCGAACACCCGTTCCATCGGCTCGCCGATGGCCTCCGCACACGTCCATCCGGTCAGTTGCTCCGCGATGGGATTCAGGAACTCGACCCGTTGGTCCCGGTCGACCGCGATGACGCCGTCCCCGACCGAGAACAACGTGGTATACAGTTTCTCCTCACTGCTTCTCAGGTTGTTCTGCTCGGTTTCGATCCCTGCGAGCAGGGTGTTGATTTCCGTCTGCAGGTACGTGAACTCGTCCTTGCCGGCAACGCGGACCCGCTTGTCCCCCTGTCCCGCCAGGCGGATGGCCTTGATGTCGCCGACCAGGTTGAACAGCGGCCTGGCGATGTACCGCCCGATCAGCAGAAAGAGCAGCAGGGAGAGGATGCCCATCAGGACCAGGAAAGCCAGAAGCAGGGATCGGAACTGCTGCATGCCGGCGGCATACAGGTCCCTGTCCTTGGAAATCCCGAACACCAGCGCAGCGTCGGTTTCCTGCGGAAACCCGGTTTCCTGCGGGAACGACAGCCGGATTTCCATCGGGTCCTTTCCGCTGGCGGTGCGCCGGATTGTGCTTTGCCAGACCGGGCCGGCTTCCGTCGCGGGACCGGATGCGGCGCCGGTTCCGATCGCAACCGAATCGATGTCGCATCCGGTGGTGTCGCCCAGTTCCGCGACGATGTCCTCGTCGATCATCCGGCCGATCACCAGGGAGCCTCTTTCGATGAGAGATCGGGCAGAGTCCGTGATGCCGGACAGTGCGACAACGTAGAGCTGTCCGTCCAGCTCGAAAATATCGCTGAAATCAGCATTGTCCCCGGTCATCGCGATCACGTCCGCCAGGTCCGCCGCAACGGCCGCGTCCAGGTCGGAGCACGACTGGCTTTCCGGGTCATACTGGAGGGCGTAGGCCACGTTGTCCTTCCTGTCGAGAAAAACCATGAAATGGATGTTCAGGTTCGCGATCGACGCGTTGTCCAGATTGGTTTCAGGGTAGTCCGCGGCCCCTTCGTTCACGAAAGCGTACGTGTCGTCCCAGTGCGCCCAGTCCTCGGCCATGGACCGGTACTTCTCTTTCTCATTGTCCAGGAAAGCCTCGATCTTTCTGGCGACGATTTCCACCTGCTTGTCTTCCTCTTCGTGGAGGAATCCGACAAAGAAGCGGTTGAACAGGGCATAGGTCAGAAGCACCGCCAGGACCATGATCGGTATCAGGATGAGAACGATTTTCTTGCGTACCATCATGCCGGCCTGCTCCTTCATGTTTTGTTTACATGTGTATTTTATTAATAGAGAAACTGTATTGATAGTATCGTCGTTTTGAAGCCAACAATGAGTAAACTTAATATGACAGCGAGCCGGCATCCGGCGAAGGCACACAAAGAGCCGGAGGATGCAAAAAACCCGCCGGCGCGGGTCGTCGGCGAGCCTGATTCGCATGGACTGGAATGTACCGTTACTCCGTGATTCTGCCGATGAAATCCTTGAGGCGGGCGTTGCCGGTCGAAAAGATCTGGTCCGGCGTCCCCTGTTCCTGGATCAGGCCGTCCTCCATGAAAATAATCCGGTCGGACAGGTCCCGGGCGAACTGCATCTCGTGGGTCACGATGATCATCGTCATTTTTTCCCGAGCCAGGTCCCGGATGACCTTGAGCACTTCGCCCGTCAGTTCCGGATCCAGCGCCGAGGTCGGTTCGTCAAAAAAAAGCACCTTGGGCTGCAGCGCCAACGCCCGCGCGATGGAGACGCGCTGCTGCTGACCGCCAGACAGCTGGCAGGGGTACGCGTCTTTCTTGTCCTCCAGACCCAGTTTGCGGAGCAGGGCCATGGCCCGTTCTTCCGCTTCCTTCTTGTCGAGTCTGTCCACGCTGATCGGGGCGTCGACGATGTTGCGCATCACGTTGAAGTGCGGGAACAGGTTGAAATTCTGGAAGACGAGCCCGAAATGCCGGTGGAACCTTCGGAGATCCTTTTTGGGCGCATAGACGCTGTTGCCGTCCGCATCGTTCCGGGCGGCGTACTCCCCGAGGTAGATCAGGTCTCCGCCGTCCATCTTTTCAAGCATCGTCGCGCAGCGAAGCACCGTGGACTTGCCCGAGCCCGACGGCCCGATGATGGACAGGACTTCTCCCTCGCTGACGGACAGGGACAGGTCCCGGATCACATTCAGGTCGCCAAAGTTCTTGCGCAGGTTTTTGATCTCCAGAATCTTCATCGTGTCCCTTTACCGGTAGTAGTTCAGTTTGGCTTCGATCTTTTCCATGCCCGTCGCGACGGCCAGGTTAAAGACATAGTAGAACAGGCCGGCGACCATGAGGGGCATGATCGTCGTCTCCGCGGCCGCGATCTGCTTCGCCATCGTGAAAACCTCCACGATGGTCAGCACAAAAGCCAGCGAGGTATCCTTGACCAGCGTGATGGTCTCGTTGGTCACCGGCGGCAGGATGCGCTTGATCACCTGGGGGAGAATGATCTTGAAAAAGGTCTGGCCCCTGGAGTAACCAAGGACCTTCGCCGCCTCGTATTGGCCGGCCGGCATGGATTCGATGCCGGACCGGTAGATTTCCGCGAAATAGGCCGCATAATTCAGCACAAACGCGATGATGACCGCGGTGAACCGGTAGGAGTGGCCGAGCTGGATGCCGAACAGGTAGTAGGGTCCGAAATAGACGACGATCAGCTGGAGCATGAGCGGCGTGCCGCGCATGATCGAGATGTAGAATTTCGTGACGATGCGCAACAGGAATATCCTGGACATCCTGCCGAACGAGACGACCAGTCCCAGCGGCAGGGAAAAAACCAGGGTCAGCGCAAAGATCCCGAATGTCGTGAGGAACCCTTTGCACAGCTGCAGCAGAATGAAGTCGAAACTCACAATAGCATCTCCGTCGATTTCGTCTGTGAAGAGAAAGAAAAGGGGCAAGGGACGGTTTCCCGGCCCTTGCCCCCAAGGTCATTACTCGCCCAGGCAGACGCTGTCCTGGAGTTCCCACTTGGTGGCGATCGTCATGAATGTCCCGTCCTTGAGCATGGCCTGAAGCGTGCTCTCGACCTTGTCCCTCAGTTCCGTGTTCCCCAGCAGGAAACCGACACCGTATTTCTCGGCGGACAGGTAGTCGTCCAGGATGGCGAACTTGGACGCGTCGCGGGATGCCATCTGGGCCTTGGCAACGCCGATGTCCATTGCGACGGCGTCGACCGTCCCCTGCTCGAGCTCGAGGAAGGCGGTGTTGTAGTCGCCGAACTGCATCAGCTTCTTGAACGTGGCGGTGAGCGCCTTGTTGTCGTCACTCTCCAGCGCGGACAGCGCGGAGGACTCTTTCTGCGCGGCGACCACTTTGCCGGCGAGTCCCGCCGGATCCTTGATGCCGGATTTTGTCGCGACGACAAAGACCTGGCTGTTGTTCACATACGCGGAACTCCAGGTATAGTCGTTCTCGCGGCCGTTGATCGTGAAGCCGTTCCAGATGCAGTCGATCGCCTTGGAAGTCAGTTCCATGTCCTTCGCGTCCCAGTCGATGGGCTGCTTGACCAACTCCCAGCCGTTGCGCTTGCAGACTTCCTGCGCCAGGTCCAGGTCGAACCCGACATAGGCGCCGCTCGCGTCCATGTACCCGTACGGCGGGAATTCGGCGTCAAAGCCGACCGTGAACTTCTTGTCGTCCTTGCCGGTCGAACCGCAACCCACCAGGAAGCCAAACACCAGAACCAGTACCAGTAGAATGCCGATTTTTCTCTTCATGCTATCCTCCGCTGCTCGTTGTTTTTTGACAGTTTACCACGATAAAGCAGAATCAAGATAGCACAAGCGGGCTACCGTGTCGAAAGGTTCGCGGCAATTTCCCGATACGCCGCCGTCGCCGCTTCGGAAGGCTCGCCCTTTTTGCAGACCGACAGGCCTGCCAGTTTCCGGTTCGGCCGTTCGACGACCATCCGGCCCTGTCCGTCCAGCCTGGTGCCCAATACGGCAAACGCCTCCAGGAAACGCGGGTCCGTGCGGGCTTTTTCATAGAAGGACAGGACGTAGACATAATAGAACAGGTTGTACCGCAGGAGCGGATACTCGACCTGCATGAACTGGGTCCCGATCCCGTAATGGCACGGACCGGTCGGCACGCGGACCGTCCAGTGGTCGAGCAGCGTCTCCACCGCCGTGTCCAGGTCCGGAGCCCCGGCGATCCGGAACGCGTCCAGCGCCGCGAGCGTGACCCCCGGGTTGGAATGCTCGGTTTCCGGGCCGTGCCCGTAGAAAAACTTGTTGCATCGCCATCCGCCGTCCGT
>CAZNGQ010000068.1:0-12539 GCA_964572095.1 uncultured Oscillospiraceae bacterium | reverse complement strand
GGCCCGGATGCCCTGCGCACCGCAGTCGAGGAAGCGGGATATACCGCTTCGTGAGGATTAGGATTCCGTTAAGTGTATACCGGTTTTTTCCCCGACATGGTATACTCCCTTTGAACGACAAAACATCGTTCAATGATTGGTGAAAGGAGTAATGCCCATGAGCAGAAAATTCGATATGAACAACATCGACGTACAGAAATTCGTTGATGCGCTGGATAAGTGCAAAGGCAACGTTTATCTGGTCACCGAAGAGAACGACCATTTCAATCTCAAGAGCAAGCTCAGTCAGTTGGCGGGTATTGTCAAGCTGATCGAAGGCGGCAAGTTCTTGAAGGCCAGCATCGTCTGCGATGAACCCGAAGACGAGTCCATGCTGTTCCGGATGAACCTGTTCGGCTGATTGGTGAACAATGGCCAGATTCCGTTCGGATCGGGAGGGCATCGCGAAACCGATGCCCTCTTTGTTCATTTGAAAAGCAATTGCGATGGGTTGCCTGACACGACAACGATGAACAGACCGGTTTTTTCACTCGGCATGGATATCGGCTCCACGACGATCAAGCTCGTCTTGATGGAAGGAGACCGCATCCTGTACCGGAAATACCTTCGGCATCAGTCCGACATTCGCGGCACCCTCGCGACGTGTCTGGAGGAGATCGGCGAGGAGTATCCGGATGCCATCGTGCGCTTGTTGACGACCGGCTCGGGTGGCCTCAACGTATCCCGAGCGATCCAGGTTCCCTTTGTCCAGGAGGTTGTGGCGGAAACCGAAGCCATCCGGCGTTACCTGCCGGATACGGACGTCATCATCGAACTCGGCGGGGAAGACGCCAAGATCACATATATGAAACCGGTCCCGGAACAGCGTATGAACGGAACCTGCGCCGGTGGAACCGGTGCGTTCATCGACCAGATGGCGCAGTTGCTCCAGACGGACACCGCCGGCCTGGACAGACTGGCCGCGCAGTATAACCAGTTGTATCCCATCGCATCACGATGCGGCGTATTCGCTAAAACCGACTTGCAACCGCTGCTCAACGAGGGTGCCTCGCGTGCCGATCTGGCCGCCTCCGTCCTGCAGGCTGTTGTCACCCAGACCATCGCCGGATTGGCCTGCGGCCGACCGATCCGCGGGCATGTCGCCCTGCTGGGCGGACCGCTGCATTTCCTGCCTTCCCTGCGGGCGGCGTTCGAGCGGACCCTGTCGGAGCAGACAAAATCGATGACCGCCCCGGAAGACGCGCAGTTGTATGTGGCGATCGGCGCCGCGATGCTGGCCGTTGGCGAGGCGATGGAACTGCGTGATATCACGGAACGCTTTCGGAACGCCGCCAACTTCGAGCCGGATGTCGGGCGCATGCGTCCGCTGTTTATCAATGAAACGGAAAAAGCCGAGTTCGCAGACCGACACTCCCGCACTTATGTCGAAATCGAAAACATCGCCACGCTGAAAGGCGACTGTTTCCTGGGCATCGACGCGGGCAGCACGACCACCAAGGCCGTACTGATCGACAGCGAAGCCCGGATCTTTTTTACATATTACGCCGGAAACAAGGGCAATCCGGTCGCCTGTGCCGAGGACATCCTCACGGGTCTCTATCGTCAGATGGGACCTGACGCCCGGATCGCGCGAGCCTGCGTTACCGGCTACGGAGAGCAGCTGATCCAGGCGGCTTTCGGTGTGGACGACGGTGAAATCGAGACCATGACCCATTTCCGCGCCGCCCGCCACTACCGGCCCGATGTGGATTTTGTCATCGACATAGGCGGACAAGATATGAAATGCATGCGCGTCCGCAACGGCGTGATCGACAGCATTATGCTCAACGAAGCCTGTTCCTCCGGCTGCGGTTCGTTCATCCAGACCTTTGCGGAGACGCTGGGCATGGATGCGCCCGCTTTTTCGCA
The DNA here is from genome assembly GCA_964572095.1 of uncultured Oscillospiraceae bacterium. Classification (GTDB taxonomy): domain Bacteria; phylum Bacillota; class Clostridia; order Saccharofermentanales; family UBA5734; genus JAAYKS01. Next base: position 10,631 of record CAZNGQ010000068.1, on the reverse strand, counting down.
GGAGGCGATCCGGGCGGCAACCCCGGTCGACCTTGGCACCCGCTGCACGGTGTTCATGAATTCCCGTGTCAAACAGGCGCAAAAGGAAGGCGCGACCGTCGGCGACATCTCTGCGGGACTGTCCTACGCCGTAGTCCGCAACGCGTTGTACAAGGTCATCAAGATCCGCGACACGGCCGAGCTGGGAGAGAACATCGTCGCGCTCGGCGGAACCTTCCTCAACGACGCGATCCTGCGTTGTTTCGAGCTGGTTTCCGGCCGCGAGGTGATCCGTCCCAGCATCGCCGGGCTGATGGGCGCATTCGGCGCCGCGCTCATCGCCAGGGAACGGTACGACGGCTCCCCCAGCACGCTGGCCGGACCGGAACGGCTCCGGAACTTCCGCATGGAAACCTCCCGCACAAACTGCCGCCTGTGCACGAACCAATGCCGGCTGACCATCTCCCGGTTCGACAACAACCGGCGCTACATCTCGGGCAACCGCTGCGAGCGAGGCGCCGGCGTCCGGCTGGAGGGCAAACGCCCGCCCAATCTTTTCGATTACAAATACGAACGGGTGTTCGCCTACCGGCCGCTGGAAGAACAACAGGCGGTCCGCGGTACGATCGGAATACCGCGTGTCCTCAACATGTATGAGAACTACCCCTTCTGGCATACCGCTCTGACCAGGCTTGGTTTTCGGGTGGTGCTGTCGTCCCGCTCCACGCATTCGCTTTTTGAAAAGGGGATGGAGACCATCCCGAGCGAAAGCGTCTGCTATCCGGCCAAGCTGGTCCACGGCCACATCGCGGATCTGGTCGAGAGCGGAATCCGGGTCATTTTCTACCCCGACCTGCCCTACGAGCGCGAGGAAAAGAAATCCGCAGGCAATCACTACAACTGCCCGATCGTGACTTCCTATCCCGAGGTGATCCGCGCCAACATGGACATCCTACGGGATGAAAACGTGACGTATCTCAACCCGTTCCTGCCGTTCCATGATCCGGACGTAATGGCGGACAGACTGGCCGAGGTCTTTGCACCCTTTGGCGTCACCCGTGCCGAGTCGGCGATCGCGGTCCGGGCGGGCTTCCTGGAACAGGATCGTTTCCGCGCGGACATCCTGGCCAAAGGTGCTGAAGTGGTGCAGTCGCTGCGGGATTCCGGGGGCAGCGGCATTGTGCTGGCCGGACGTCCGTACCACATCGACCCGGAAATCCACCATGGCATCCCGGACATGATCAACGGGCTGGGATTCGCGGTGCTGACCGAGGACAGCGTTTCCGGCGGAAACCTGCTGGAGCGCCCGATCCGAGTGGTCGACCAATGGACTTATCATGCCCGGCTCTACGAAGCGGCGGCCTTTGTCGCGCGTACGCCGGAGCTCGAACTGGTCCAGCTCAACTCGTTCGGATGCGGTCTGGACGCGGTGACTTCCGAGCAGACGCAGGAAATCCTGGAGAGCGCCTCCAAGATGTACACCCTCCTGAAAATCGACGAGGTCAGCAATCTTGGCGCGATGCGCATCCGGATGCGGTCGCTCAAGGTGGCTATGGATGAACGGCTCCGGGACCGCACCCCTCCGCTTGTGCGGGATTTCGGTTCGTACCGCTTGAAGCGCGTTCCATTCACGCGCGAGATGAGAAAGCGCCATACCCTGATCGCTCCGCAGATGTCGCCCGTCCACTTTGAACTGATCTCCGCCGCGCTCAACCGGTGCGGGTATCGGGCGGTCATCCTTGACAAAGTGGCGCCGGCCGATGTGGAGACCGGACTCAAGTATGTCAACAACGACGCCTGTTATCCGTCGATCCTGGTGGTCGGTCAGCTCGTCAACGCGTTTTTGTCGGGTGCGTATGACCCGGACGAATGCTCGGTGGTGATTTCGCAGACGGGCGGAGCCTGCCGCGCGACAAACTATGTGGCATTCCTGCGAAAAGCGCTTCGCGACGCCGGTTTCCCGCAGGTGCCGGTCCTGTCGCTCAGTGTGCAGGGCATCGAGACCAATCCGGGGTTCCGTGTCACCGCATCGCTGGCATTGCAGGTCGTCAAGGCCCTGGTGCTCGGCGACCTGCTGCAGACGGTTCTGCTGCGTGTCCGGCCATACGAGCGGATTCGCGGCAGCGCGGACAGGCTCTATCGCCATTGGCTCGACGTTTGCCGCAGCCACATCAATCCGGTGGCATGCGGACAGCAGAAAACGAGTTACCGGAAACTGATCCAGGGCATCGTGGACGCGTTCTCCGCGTTCGACTTCGATAAGTCCGTCCGGAAACCCATGGTCGGGCTGGTGGGGGAGATCCTGGTGAAATTCCATCCGGACGCAAACAACAATGCCGTCGGCGTCATCGAGTCGGAGGGCTGCGAAGCCCGCGTCCCGGGGCTTCTGGACTTTTTCCTGTACAGTTTCCGGAGCGGCATCTGGAAATCCCGTTATCTCGGATCCTCCCGCCGCGCCGCCTTGGCCGGCCACGCCGCGATTCATTTTCTCGAAGGAATGCGGCTGCACGTGCGCAAGGCGCTGGAGCGCAGCGGCCTGTTTGCCGTTCCGCCTCATATCGAGGAGCTGGCGGAACTGGCCGGCCAGGTCCTTTCCCTCGGGAACGCAAGCGGGGAAGGGTGGTTCCTGACCGCGGAGATGCTCGAACTGATCCAGTCGGGCGTGCCCAACATCATTTGCGCCCAGCCCTTTGCCTGCCTGCCGAACCACGTCACCGGCAAGGGCATGATCCGGGAGATCCGGCGGCTGTACCCCCAGGCGAACATCGTCCCGGTGGACTACGACCCCGGCGCCAGCGAAGTGAACCAGCTCAACCGGATCAAGCTGATGATCGCTTCCTGCGCCGGACACGCCGCCCCCCGGATAGCCCCGGCCGGCCAGGATACGCTATAATGGCTATGCATTGACATTCGACGTACAGGAAGGATCGAAACGACATGACCAATCGACAGAATCCCGGATCCAGCCCGAACCCGCCATCCCCGACCGCCGGCAAAAAAAAGAAGGCATGGTCCATCCGTTCGCTTGCCTACGGCGGCATTTTCACCGCGCTGGTCCTGCTTGCGACGTTGATCAAGATGCCGTTTCCGGTGCCGCAAGGGTATGTGCATCTTGGCGACGGGATCATTTTCATCGCGGCGATGGTGCTCGGTCCTTTCGCGGCGGTTCCCGCCGCTCTCGGGAGCGGGCTTGCGGATTTTATCCTTGGCTACGCACCGTATATCCCAGGTACGATTCTCATCAAAGGACTCATGGGTCTTTTTGCCGGTTCATTTCTGATCCGGATCCAGAACAAGAAAATCATTCCGCAGGCGGCGGTTTTCTTTGCTGCGGAAATGATCATGATCGGCGGGTATTTTCTGTACGAGTGGGTGGTTTTTGGTGTTGGCGTCGCCGTCGGAAGCATTGTCTATAATGCCTTTCAGGGCATTGCCGGCATCGTGATCGGTGTCGCGTGCGTACCCGCCATGATCCGGTTCCGCAACAACATGCAGGCCGCGTCCGGCACCGACGCCTGAGGCGTCCTGTCCGGCGGCGGACACAGGGTTCGCAGGAGGAGTCCGTTGCAGGCCGAAGACGATCCGATCCTCGTCCGTCAGGCACTCCAGGGGGATACGCAAGCTTTCGAACGGCTTGCGGAACGGTATTATCCCCGTATTCTGCGCGTGTGCCAGGGAATCCTGGGCAACACGCAGGATGCGGAAGACTGCGTACAGGAAACGTTTCTCAAGGTCTACCGGTCGCTGGCCACCTACCAGGACAAGGCTTCTTTCTATACCTGGCTGTATCGGATCGCGATGAACAGCTGTTATGACTATCTGCGGAAAAACCGGTCCGGCCATTTTCTGTCGATCGAGGCCGGCATGGACGACGACGGGACATCGCCGGTCTTCCAGGTCGCCGACGAAGGTCCGTTGCCCGACGAGCTGCTCGAGGAACGCATCACCTTGGAAGAGATCCGCGCCTGCATCCTGAGACTCCCGGAAAAGGGGGCGAGGATCGTCTGGCTGCGCGATATCGAAGGATTGAGCTATACCCAGATCGCCGCCGTCGAACAGACAAGCGAGGGGACGGTCAAGTCACGGCTGTTCCGCGCGAGGGCGCAATTGGGCCGGTTGTTGTCTGGCAAGGAACTTTTTTAGGCCATGCGTCGTCTACGACATGAAAGCAATGGACGCAGGGGAGTCCGCGTTTTGATTTTGTGAGGTGACACTTCGTGCGTGAAACGGATAAAAAAAACGGAAAACGAATGACGTGCGGCATGAAAGAGGCCGTCCTGTTCCGTTATGCCGAGAGTGACCTGTCGTCGAGGCGAAGGCTTGCCGTCGAGAGGCATCTGGATGCTTGTCCCGCTTGCCGAGCCCTGCTGGGTCAGGTTTCGCTGGGTGCACAGGCGACGGCACGGCTCCGTTCGGACCTCGATGCCGGCGGTCATTCGGCGGCGGGGTTTTCCGCCCTGATGGACCGGATCCGGCTCGAGCCCGTGCCTGGAAGCGCGGTTGCCGTTGCGCCCGCTTCTCGGGATTCAGCGGCTCGGAACCCGTTTTTGCGGCGTTTGCCCATGTTGTCCGCGGTTGCCGTGGCCGTATTGCTGGTCGCGTTCATGGTTCCCTTCCTGATGAAGGGATTTGCCGGAAAATCCCGCTACAACGGAGTTGTGGACACCCTGGCGCCCGGTTCTCAGGAGGCGATGTCCCTGCCGCCGACCGACGCTGCGACGACGAACGCGGACATGGAAAAAGCAGGCGGGGACCCGCTTGCGGTTGCGAGTGCATCCGGTCTGCGGCTCGATGCCGTCCGGGACAGACTGACCGAAGCCGGACTGTCCGGAGAACCCTTTGTCGGCACCGCGGACGGCAAGGAGATCCTGGCGGTCTGGCTCAAGGACGGGGAGGATCTGGCTGTCGCCCGGGAAATCCTCGGGAATCTGGTGACGGAGTCTCTGGTTCCTTGCGAAACCCTCCCCGATATTGAGATAATGGAGGGCAAGACGCCGATTCGCTCCGCGGACAGCCCGGAGAACCGCCAGATCCAGGAAGCCCTTGGATTCCTGCCGCAGGTGGAGGCCTCTGTTCCGGTTGCATCCGGAACCTGGCTGATCCTGTCCTGGCAGGTGGAGAATTGAACGAAGAACGACTGCTTCTACTCGATGGCAACAGCGTCATCAACCGGGCCTATTTCGCCCTGGCGGGCCGACGGCCGCTGACGGCTGCCGACGGAACCCCGACCGGCGCGTTGCTCGGCTTTCTCAATATCTATCTGAAACTCGCCGACGACCTCAAGCCAACCCATGTCTGCGCCGCATTCGACCGCAAGGAACCGACGTTCCGGCATCTGGCCTATGACGGATACAAGGCGACGCGCAAGGCGATGCCGGACGATCTGGCCGTCCAGATGCCCCTGATAAAGGAAATCCTGCAGGCGATGGGCATCCGTACGGTCGAACTGGCCGGATACGAGGCAGACGACCTGATCGGTACGATCGCAAAGCGCATGGGCGCGACCGGGACCCCCGTCTCGATCCTGAGCGGCGACCGGGACGGGCTCCAGCTCGTGGACGACCGCATCAGCCTGCACCTGCCGGTCTCCCGTGCCGGTCAGACGACCACCGAGGTGTTCGACCGCGGTACCGTTGTCGAAAAGTACGGCGTAACCCCGGACCAGCTGATCGACGTCAAGGCCATCATGGGCGATGCGTCCGACAACATTCCGGGTGTTCGCGGCATCGGGGAAAAGGGAGCGCTGGAGCTGATCGCGCGGTTCGGGTCCCTGGACGGCGTGTACGGTTCTCTGGACTCGATCCGACCGGCCCTGGCGGAAAAACTGGTTGCCTCCCGCGAGACCGCCTATCTGTCACGCGACCTGGCCCGCATCGACCTCGAGGTGCCGATCGAACTGGATCCGGCAGAACTCGCCCGGACCGCGCCCGACATGGGCCGTCTGACGGACCTGCTCGAGCGTCTGGGCCTGCGCAGCATCGCCGTGCGGCTCGGCGCCGAGGCCGCTGTCCCTTCGCAGGAGCCTGCGGCAATGCCGGACCCGGGCAGGATGGACATCCTGAACGCCGGAGAACTGGTCGGGGCCATCCTCGGGCAAGGCTACACCATGGCCGGCATCGCATGCACCGCCGACCGCATCGTCCTCGCGCTCGGCGACCCCGGTGACGGTCCGGCAGACACCGTAAAGACGCTCCTGCTGTCGTTGGAAGACGGCAAACCGATGATTGACGCCATTGTAACCGGCGGCATCCTGCTTGCGGGTTTCGACCTCAAGAGGGATATCAAGCGCATTTCGGCGGATTGGCACCATGTCCGCATGCATGACGTCCTGATCGCGGCTTATCTCCTATCCCAGCTCGACGGCAAGCCGGATTTCGGCCGGATCTATGAAGCCTGCACCGGAAAACGTTATGTTCCGGTTATCACTCCACCCCCTGCGGCAGATGCAGGCCGGCAGGCCGGCTTGTTCGATACGGTGGAGAGCCACACGGACGAGACCACTGCGGGGAACGGCGGCTCCGACGGTGAAACCGCTGCGAGACAACTGGCGGAAGCCTGCCTGGCAGCGGCCGCGACGCAACGTAGGCTGCTTCGGGACACGGGGATGGCGTATCTGTCGGACGGGATCGAGATGCCGCTTGTTCCTGTCCTGGCAGATATGGAGACATGTGGATTCCAGGTAGACCGCGGGGTGCTGGACCAGCTTTCCGGCGAGTTCCTGAAACGGATCGGCGAGTTGGAGGAGGACATCCACAAGCTGTGCGGCGGCCCTTTCAACATCAATTCCCCCAAGCAGCTGTCGGACGTCCTGTTTGAGCGGCTGGGACTTCCCGGCGGGAAAAAGAACGCGAGCGGGAACTACTCGACGGACGCGGACGAGCTGGACCGCCTGTCCGCGCTTCATCCCGCGGTCGTCCTGATCCTGGAGTACCGCCAGCTTGCCAAGCTGCGCTCCACATTCGTCGAAGGACTGGCCAAGGTGCTCGACCCGCAGGACGGCCGCGTTCACACCACTTTCAACCAGGCCGTCACCGCGACCGGAAGGCTGTCCAGCACGGAGCCGAACCTGCAGAACATCCCGGTCCGCGCGGCCGTCGGGCGTGAGATCCGAAAGGCGTTTGTCGCCGGCCCCGGCCGAATCCTGCTGGACGCGGACTATTCCCAGATCGAGCTCCGCCTGCTGGCGCACCTTTCCGGCGACGAGGCCATGATCGAGGCATACCTGGCGGGCAAGGACATCCACAACGCGACCGCGGCCAAGATCTTTTCGGTCGGGGAGGACCGGGTGACCTCCGATATGCGCGCGGCCGCCAAGACCGTGAATTTCAGCATCGCCTACGGGGTTTCGGGGTTCGGACTCGCACGCAGCCTGGGCATCGGAGTCGCCGAGGCGCAGCGCTACATCGACGAGTACTACCACGAGTTCCCCGGGATCCGGAAGTACCTCGAGGGACTGGTGGCCTCGGCTTACCAAACCGGATACGCCGAGACGCTGTTCGGCCGGCGACGGCTGGTTCCGGAGCTCAAGTCCGCAAACCGAAACATCCGCAATTTCGGCGAGCGTGTCGCCATGAACACACCGGTGCAGGGTACGGCGGCGGACATCATGAAAATCGCCATGATCCGGGTGACGACCGGAATCCGGGATGCCGGACTGGAATCCCGCCTCATTCTCCAGGTGCACGACGAACTCATCGTGGAAGCGCTGCCGGAAGAAGCCGATACCGCGGCCGGGATCCTGCGCGCCGGCATGGAATCCGCCGCGGATCTGCGGGTCCCGCTTCTGGCGGAGGTCCGTCGCGGAGCAAGCTGGTTCGACACAAAATAGACACCGGTGGAGCGATCCGCCGCAATCGCTGGAGGATGGACATGTTCATAATCGGAGTGACAGGCGGCATCGGCTGCGGGAAAAGCGCGGTGGCGGCCATTGCGGCCTCGGCCGGGCTGCCGGTGCTGGATGCGGACGAGATTTCTCGCGAGGTCACGTCCGCGGACGGAAGCGCGCTGCCGGAAATCCGCGAGGCGTTCGGGCCGCGCGCGATCGACACGGACGGCGCGATGAACCGCAAGTGGATCGCGTCGATCGCATTTCGTGACAAGCCGGCGTTGGACAAGCTGAGTTCGATCATCCACCGGCACGTGCTGGAGCAGATGGCGACACAGGTCGAGAAATATCGGGAAAGCGGGGCGAAGGCCTTGATGCTGGACGTTCCCATCCCGGTCCGGCACGGTTTTGTCGACGTGTGCGACCAGATCTGGGTTGTATGGGCGGACGATGACGTCCGCATTCCGCGGCTTGTCGCCAGGGGAATGTCCGAGGACGACGCCCGACGGCGGATCGCCATGCAGATGACGCGCGAGGATTATGAAAAACTGGCGGACCACGTGATTCTCAACAACGGCCCGCGCGAAGAACTCGAAGCGACGGTAAGCGCCCTGTTTGAACGCGAACTGGGCGGTCGGGGAATTCGTTTGAAAAAATAACGTGTCTCGCCGGACCGGTCGGACCCCAAGTCAGACGTTGAAGCGGAACAGAACGACATCCCCGTCCTTGACGACGTATTCCTTGCCTTCCGACCGGACCAGGCCTTTTTCGCGCGCGGCCGCGATCGAACCATTCGCGACGAGATCGTCATAAGCCACGACTTCGGCGCGGATGAAGCCCCGCTCGAAATCCGAGTGAATCTTTCCCGCGGCTTGCGGAGCGCGCGTGCCGCGCTGGATCGTCCAGGCGCGAACCTCCTTGGGACCGGCGGTCAGGTAGGAGATCAGGCCGAGCAGGTGATAGCCCGCCTTGACGATCCGGTCCAGTCCGGACTCCGTTATGCCGAGTTCCTCCAGGAACATTCCGCGTTCCTCGTCGTCCAGCATGGCGATCTCTTCTTCGATCCGAGCGCTCGCGACAACGACTTCCGACCCCTCGGCGTCGGCCAGGGCCCGGACCTTGTCCACGAGGGCCGAAGGCGAATGCAGTTCGTTTTCCGCCACATTGGCCACATACAACACAGGCTTCAACGATAAAAGGGACAGGTCGGCCAAAAACGGCTTGTCCTCCTCGGTGAACTCGAGGGTCCGCGCGGGGCGGCCGTCCTCCAGCGCTTTTCCGATTCGTTCGTAGAGCTCCAGCTCGGCATGGCGGGACTTGTCCCCGCCCTTCATGGACTTGCGCGTCCGGTCGATCCGGCGGTCCATCCACTCCATGTCGGCGAGGACGAGCTCGAGGTTGACCGTTTCGATGTCGCGGACGGGATCCACATCGCCCTCGACGTGGATGACATCGCTGTCCTCGAAACACCGGACGACGTGGCAGATCGCGTCAACCTCGCGGATGTTGGCCAGGAACTTGTTGCCCAGTCCCTCGCCCTTGCTCGCTCCACGGACCAATCCGGCGATGTCGAGAAACTCGATCACGGCCGGCGTGTATTTTTCCGGCTTGTACATCTCGGCCAGGACATCCAGCCGGTGGTCCGGAACCGGAACGACGCCGATGTTGGGTTCAATCGTACAGAACGGATAATTCGCGGCCTCGGCTCCTGCCTTGGTGATCGCGTTGAACAGCGTGCTTTTTCCCACATTGGGGAGACCGACGATTCCCATTTTCATAAATGGCCCTCCTGACAGAACGCATGTATTATATGCCATCCCGGATAGTCGGGCAATCGGCCCCGGCTTTGTGGCAAACGGGGTGATTCTGTCGGCCGCTGATGGCATGGATGGCGCGCAGGCGGGGGTATGATCGTCAAAAAGCGATGGGGGACGGCATGCCTGGACGTTATGGAAAAGTGAGGACCTGCGGCCTGCACGGCGTGTCGGGGGAGATGCTCGAGGCGGAGGTGGCGATCCTGCCCGGACTGCCGTCGTTCGACATCGTCGGCCTGGGGGACTCCGCGGTCAAGGAGAGCCGCAACCGGATCCGCGCCGCCATCCGGAGCAGCGGGTACGATTTCCCGCCGAGCCGAATCATCGCGAGCCTGGCGCCTGCCTGGGTGCGCAAGGAGGGTTCCGCCTTCGACCTGCCGATCGCCTTGGCGCTGCTCTCCGCCGTCGGGGCGGTGAAGCGTGCCGAATGGAAGGTGTGCATGTTCGGCGAACTGTCCCTTACCGGCGATGTCCGGCCGGTCCCCGGGGGGATCGGCCGCGCGCTGGCCGGACGCGAGAACGGCGTCGTCACGCTTGTGCTGCCCTGGGGCAACCGCCGGGAATGCCTGTGCGTCAACGGGATCCGGTGTGTGCCGGTCCGGCGGCTGACCGATGTCGTCGACTTCCTGAACGGGGACTATGAACCGGTGGATGCGGGAGACGAGCCGGATTTCCCAGTTGCGCCGGAATACCCGGACTTGTCCGCGATCATCGGCCAGGACCTCGCCAAGCGCGCCCTACTGGTCGCGGCGGCAGGCTGGCACAGCCTGTTGATGCTGGGGAGCCCCGGCAGCGGCAAAAGCACGCTGGCCTCCGCTGTGCCCGGCATCCTGCCGCCTCTTGGCGAGGACGAGGTGCTGGAGGTGACCCGGATCCACAGCTCGGCCGGGCTGCTGCTGGACGGGCAGGGGCCGCCGCGGTCCCGTCCATACCGCCATCCGCACCATACGGTGACACGACCGGGCATCCTGGGCGGCGGGACGCCCCCCAGACCGGGGGAGATCTCGCTGGCG
>CAZNGQ010000067.1:0-12539 GCA_964572095.1 uncultured Oscillospiraceae bacterium | reverse complement strand
CAGGACGTGAACTGGGGCAGCGGGGATTCGCCCGGGTTCGCGGCGACCCGCTTGAGGAACTCCGTCGTCTCCTCCACCACCGTCAAGTCGGCTGCAAACGAAAAGTCGAACACCCGGTCAAAACCAAGTTTTTTCAGAAGGCCCGCCATGAACCCGGATGCCTGGTCGAACGGAATCCCGAAGTGCGAAGACACGACGCTGCGGACCGCCGGTGCCACAAAGGCGACCACCGTCCTGCCGGGATCGTGGATCGCGCGGAACACCTTTCCGCGCTCCCTCCGGTAGTCCAGCGCCCCGCACGGGCAGGCGTTGACGCACTGGCCGCAGCTGACGCAGTCGGTCTCCTGCAGGGGGCGTCCGCTGCGGGTGCCGACCAGCTGCCGGCCGTCCTTCATGTAGAACGACAGGATGTCCGGCCCCTCGATTTCGGCGCAGGCGGCGATGCAGCGGCCGCAGGAGATACATTTGTTGGGATCGCGCATGATGTACGGGTGGTCGTCGATGATCGGGAAATACGGCCGTTCGTGCGCCGGCTGGACGAATGTGATCCCGTGCGCGCCGGCCTCTTTCCGGAGGTCGCAGGTATACCGCTCGCCGCAGCCGCATCGCAGGCACCGGCGCGCCTCCCGCCTCGCCTCGTCCTCGGGCAGGGCGTGCTCGACCTCGGCGAACCCGGATGTCCGCCCTTCGACCGGGATCACGGGCTGCCTGGACCGGCGGACACGCGGCATGTCCTCGAACGCCCACCGGGGCAGGTCTTCCAGCGAACCCCGGCTGCAACTGTAGTCCGAGTGTCCTTCCTGCACATACCCCTTTTCCAGAAAGCAGTCGATGGCTTCCGCCGCATGCCGTCCGGCCGCGACGGCCTGGATGACCGTCGCCGGGCCGGTGACACAGTCGCCGCCGGCGAACACGTTGGTCTCGGACGTCTGGGCGGTCCTGCCGTTGATCTCGATGTCGCCCCACTTGTTCAGTTTGACCGGCAGGTCGTTGTACAGGAACTGCGTATTCGTGCTTTGTCCGATCGCCCCGATGACCGTGTCGGCGGGGATCGCCACATCGCTGCCGTCCACCGGCACGGGCCTCCTGCGGCCGGAGCGGTCCGCCTGGCCCAGGGTCATCTGCATGCAGTGCAGCACTTTACGTCCGTTCTCCATGCCGATGCGGGCCGGCGCGAGGAGAAACATCAGTTCCACGCCTTCGCGTACCGCCTCCTCGATTTCCTGCGGCTCGGCGGGCATCTCGTCCCGCGTACGGCGGTAGAGGAGCCGGACGGAACGCGCGCCCCGCCGGAGCGCGGTCCTGGCGCAGTCGACGGCGGTATTGCCGCCGCCCACGACCACGACGTCGCAACCGGTGCAGGTGTCGGCGCCTTTCGCCTCCTGTTCCAGGTAGTTGATGCCCAGCCATACCCCGTCGAGGTTCTCGCCCTCGATCTGGAGCGGAGTCGGCTGCCACGACCCGATCGCCAGATAGACCGCGTCGAAGTCCTTGCGCAGGTCCTCCAGGTGCAGATGGGTGCCAAGGGCCTTGCCGGTCACGATCCGGACCCCGGTCCGGCGGATGGTGTCGATCTCGCTGTCCAGCGTGTCCTTGGGCAGCCGGTAGGCGGGAATGCCATAGCGCATCATGCCTCCGGCCAGCGGCTGGCGCTCGAAAACGGTGACCTCATGCCCGCGGATCGCGCTGTAGTAGGCAGCCGAGAGTCCGGACGGCCCGGCGCCGACGATGGCGACGCACCGGCCGGTGGAAGGGGCGCGGCGCGGGGTCCAGGGGGTCTCCCTCGCGAGGTCCCAGTCCGCGGCGAACCGCTTGACCGCGTTGATAGCGACCGGTTCGTCCACCAGGTTCCGGCGGCACTCCCCCTCGCAGGGATGCGGGCAGACTCGGCCGCATACGCTCGGGAACGGGTTGTGCTCCTTGATGACACGTACGGCGGCTTCGAAATTGCCGTTGCCTACCTGGCGGAGAAAGGCCTGGATATCGATGTTGGCGGGACAGGTGGTCACACAGGGAGCGACACAGTCCGCGTTATGGTCAGATAAAAGCTGCTCCAACCGGATCCTGCGGTAGTTTTCCAGCCGGGGGGTGTTCGTATGAATGGCCATCCCCTCCCGGATCGGGGTCTGGCAGGCCTTCACATCCCGTTCGGCCAGGTCCGCGCCGCCGAGCGTGACGACGCAGAGGCCACAGTTCCCGTAGGAACGCTCCAGCCGGATGTCATGGCAGAGATGAGGGATGGGGATGTCTTCCTGGAGCAGGGCCTGCAGGATGGTCAGCCCTTCGTAGACTTCGACGCTGCGGTCGTTGACGGTGACGGTAAATCGGCGGCGGTCGGACAGGTTCTCCATGATTGTCGCTCCTCGGTGACGTCGACGGCGATTGCCGTCGTGTATGCCGCGCGAACGTCGGTCCAGGCGGCGGGCCATAACAGTGTTGCCGCCTTTGACAAACGTAACCATAGTAAACCATTCGGGCGGGTTTGTCAGTCCTGCAGGACGGTATGTCCCTTTCGAACCAGGGCTTCGATCGCCAGGGACGCCTGGTTTTCCCGAACCAGCAGGTAATCCGTGTCGTAGGTGGAGACCGCGAATACCGGAACCCCTTGTCCGGCCAGGATGCCCGTCAGTTCCGACAGGATGCCGACCAGGGTGAAATCCAGCGGACCGACGACTCCGAAGGCGCGCCATCCGTGTTGGGTTTGCGTGGAGTTGGCAGGCACGTCCGCCGCCCGGCAGACCAGCGAACACTCTTCGTCGGTCTTCGACAGGAAGCAGAAATCCGCTTCCATGCGGACGCCGGTAAGGTCCGGGATCTTGCATACGGAAAAGGAACCGTTCAGCTGCCGGATTCTCATAGTCACCCCCTGCAAAGAGAAATCTGTTTCTTCAACCGTTATTTTCGTTTTGGTACTGGAAGTGATTGTACCAAAACGGCAGAATAGTGGAGACTGTAATTCTGCCGGAGAGGACGGATCGATGGAATGTACACGATCATGATGGTGGAAGACGATCGGGTGATCGCCGATCTGCTCCGGGACCACCTGCTCCGATGGGGTTATGCGGTCGAACGGGTCCAGGATTTCACGGCGGTGATCGAATGCTTCGCCCGCGTCGAGCCCCACCTGGTGCTCATGGACATCGCGTTGCCGTTCTACAACGGATACTACTGGTGCGGCGAAATCCGCAAGCTGTCCAAAGTACCGGTTGTGTTCCTGTCCTCCGCCAGCGACAACATGAACATCGTGATGGCGGTCCAGATGGGCGGCGACGACTTCATCGCCAAGCCGTTCGACCTCGATGTGGTGTCGGCCAAGATCCAGGCCATGCTGCGAAGGACCTACGCATTCGGGCAGCAGGTCCCGCTGCTGGAGCACCGGGGCGCCGTCCTGAACCTGGCCGAGGCCACCCTGAACTGGAAGGACAGCCGGATCCCGCTGTCCCGAAACGAGTTCCGGATCCTGCAGGTCCTGATGGAAAACCACGGTGCCGTCGTCACACGGGACACCCTGATGAAAAAACTCTGGGCCGACGACTGTTTCGTCGACGACAACACCCTGTCGGTCAACATGGCCCGGCTGCGGAAAAGGCTGGAGGACGCGGGCCTGCCCGATTTTGTGCAGACCCGGAAAGGGATGGGATACGGCCTTGGCGAGTGACCGGACGCGCGGCTCCCGGATCCGCCTGCTCGGATCCTATCTTTGGGGCAGGCGCAAAACTGTTCTCGCCTTCGCCGGTTTTCTCCTGGTCCAGTTTGTGGTGTTCCGGCTCTACCGGCTGCCGGCTGAACCCGTGCTGTATACGGTGCGGCTGGCGGTCGTGCTTGGGTTGGTCCTCGGCGGCATCGGATTCTGGCGGTACGCGCGCAGGGTCCGTGTGCTGCGCGACATGCGGACGGCGGTGACCGTGGAGCTGCGCGACCTGCCGGCCCCCGTGGACGGGATCGAGTCGGCGTACCAGGATCTGATCCGCATCCTGCGCGAAGACAACGCCCGTATTGTCACCGAGCGGGACCTGCGGCAAGAGGAGGCGACCGACTACTATACGCTCTGGGCGCACCAGATCAAGACCCCGATCGCGGCCATGCGGCTCCTGCTGCAGTCCGGCGGGACGTCCGACGCCCAGGAAGACCTGGAGCTGGAGCTGTTCAAAATCGAGCGTTATGCGGAGATGGTGCTGCACTACCTGCGGATGGAAAGCCTGTCGTCGGATCTTGTGCTGCGCGAGGTCGAGCTGTCCGGGATTGTCCGCCAGGCCTTGCGGAAATACGCCCCCGTTTTCATCCGCAGCGGCATCCGGCTCGATCTGGCGGATTTTTCCCTCCGGGTGCTCACCGATGAGAAATGGCTCGTCTTCGTCATCGAGCAGATCCTGTCCAATTCGCTGAAGTACACGACGCACGGCAGCGTCTCGATCCATTTGGATCCCGGAGATCCCCGCGTCCTGGTCATCGAGGATACGGGTATCGGGATCCGGCCGGAGGACATCCCGCGGATTTTCGAGCGCGGGTTCACCGGCGGCAACGGCCGTACCGAGCTGGGTCAAAAATCCACCGGCATCGGCCTCTATCTGTGCCGGCTGGTCTTGAAGAAGCTCTCCCACCCGGTCACGGTCACCTCCGAGGTCGGCCGGGGCACCGCAATCCGCATCGGATTCGCCAACCTTACAGAAATGTAAGCCCGAGGCCGGTTCTGTAAGCACGAGAAATGGCAACGGTTCCCCCCCTCCTGTAGACTGGTGCCATTCAACGGGCGACAAGGAGGAAACATGTCGATACTGGAAGTACGCAACCTGAAAAAAGTCTATACCACCCGCTTTGGCGGCAACCAGGTACAGGCCCTGTCCAATGTCTCATTCACAGTCGAAAAAGGCGAGTTCCTCGCAATCATGGGCGAGTCCGGGTCGGGCAAGACCACCCTGCTCAACATCCTGGCATCGCTGGACAAGCCCACCAGCGGCGAGGTGCTGCTGGAAGGCCGCTCTATGGCCGGCATCCGGGAAAACGCGCTGGCGGCGTTCCGGCGGGAGCATCTCGGATTTGTGTTCCAGGATTTCAATCTGCTGGACACCTTCTCGCTGCAGGACAACATCTTCCTTCCTTTGGTGCTCGCGGGAAAGCGGTACGACGAGATGTCCGGCCTGCTGGAGCCGATCGCCCGGGTCCTCGGCATCGAGGACATCCTGCGCAAGTTCCCCTACGAAGTCTCCGGCGGGCAGAAGCAGCGGGTCGCCATCGCCCGCGCGCTGATCACGCACCCCGACCTGATCCTCGCGGACGAGCCGACGGGTGCGCTGGACTCCCGCGCCTCCGGCCTGCTGCTCAAGCTGTTCCGCAAGATCAACACCGCCGGGCAGACGGTCCTTATGGTCACGCACTCCCTCACGGCCGCCAGCCACGCGAACCGCGTGCTTTTCATCAAGGACGGCGTGGTCTTCAACCAGGTCTACCGGGGTGAATCGACCAACGAGGCCATGTACCAGAAAATCGGCGACACCCTGGCCGTCCTGCAGTCCGGAGGTGATCGGATTGAAGCGTGACCTGCTGTTTTTCCCCCGGCTGGCGATGACCAACCTGCGCAAAAACGGAGCCACCTACATCCCGTACCTTCTGACCTGCATCGGGTCCTTCGTCATCGTCTACACGAACCTCGCGATCACCCGGAATCCCGGGATGGACAGTATGCCGGGCGCAACCAGCCTGCGGTCCATGCTGGCGTTCGGCTCGGTGATCATCTCGCTGTTTTCCGCGGTGTTCATCCTGTACACGAACAGCTTTCTGATCAAGCGGCGCCAGAAGGAACTGG
Organism: uncultured Oscillospiraceae bacterium; assembly: GCA_964572095.1. Classification (GTDB taxonomy): domain Bacteria; phylum Bacillota; class Clostridia; order Saccharofermentanales; family UBA5734; genus JAAYKS01. Next base: position 6,736 of record CAZNGQ010000067.1, on the reverse strand, counting down.
CATTGTACGGCATCCTGGGACTGGAGAAGAGGCATGTCGCGCGGACGCTGTTCTACGAGACCGCCTATGTGTTTGTCCTGACCGCCGGAGCCGGGCTCTTTCTCGGAAACCTGCTCGGCAAGCTGATGTTCCTGCTGCTTCTCAAGATCGTCAAAATACCGACAACGCTGGAATTTTCGCCGGGCCCTGCAATCTCCCTGATGACGCTCGCGATCTTCGCCGCCATCTTCACGCTGATCCTGGCCGCCAACCTGCTGCGCATCCGCTCCGCGGACCCGATCCGCCTGATGCAGCGGGAACGGCAGGGGGAGCGCGAACCGCGGTCATCCTGGCTGCTGACAGGAATCGGACTTCTCGCGCTGGGCGCCGCGTACGCGTTCGCCCTGACGGTCGAATCCCCGGTCACCGTACTCGGCACCTTCTTCCTTGCGGTCCTGCTGGTGATCGTCGGCACGTTCGCCCTGTTCACGTCCGGCAGCATCGCCGTCCTGAAGCTGCTGAAGCGCAACCGCCGTTTCTACTACCGTCCGGACAACTTCATCTCCGTCTCCGGCATGATGTACCGGATGAAGCAGAATGCCGCCGGACTGGCGAGCATCTGCATCCTGAGCACCATGGTCCTGATCACCCTGTCCACGACGGTCGCGCTGTACATCGGACAGGAAGACATCCTTCGCGACCGTTACCCCCTGGATGCCACCGTAATCTGGGAGGAGGGCGGCATGTCCCGGGAGGAAATGGCGGCCTTCATCCGGGAACAAGCCGGGCGGCATTCAGTCGTCGTCGCGGACCAGGTCGCTTTCCTGCAGCAAGTGGTCCATGCCGTCCGGAGCGGTGCGTCCTTCCACGATGCCAACGACGGCTCCGTCGACATGCTGAAGGACCAGTCCGACCACTTCGCGCTGCATCTCATGCTGCTGGAGGATGTCAACCGGATCGAAGGGACCGCAAGGACACTGGAGCCGGGCGAGATCCTGGTCCACTCCAAGGGTCCGGACTACCGGGAATCCACCATGACGTTCGGTTCCGACGGGAGCCCGTTCACCGTCAAGGAAGAACTGTCCTCCTTCCGGCTGCACTCGAAAAACAAGGACCTCATGGAAGTGGTGGTAACCGTGGTTTTCCGGGACCGGACGGACCTGGACCGGGCGGCCGGCCGGCTGTTGCAGGGAGCGTCGGCGGAAATTGGATTGGATTCGCAGCCGAGGGAGAACATTATGGTCGACCTGTCCGGCAGGGACGAGGACATCCTGGCGTTCTCACAGGAGCTCGGACCGACGTTGGGGACCGTATCGGAAAATGCCGAACTGGACAGCCGGCAGCTGATGGAGACGGACTGGTTCTGCACCTACGGCGGATTCCTGTTCATCGGGATCTTCATCGGCGGGATGTTCCTGATGGCCACCGTCCTGATCATCTACTACAAACAGGTGTCCGAAGGGCACCAGGACCGGGTGCGGTTCGAGATCATGCAGAAAGTGGGAATGGATCACCGGGAGGTCAACCGGACGATCCGCAAGCAGATTCTCCTGGTGTTCTTCCTGCCCCTGGCGGGGGCGGTCACCCATGTGGCGTTCGCGTTCGGGATCCTGCCCAAGATGCTGGCCCTGTTCGGCCTGCACGACACCCCGCTGTTCCTGTTGTGCACCGGCGTCACGATCCTGGTGTTCACGCTGCTCTACCTGGCGGTCTACACCCGGACGGCGAGAACCTACAACCGGATCGTACGGCTCGATTCCGCGTCAGTGTGACAGCCAGTCCTCTTCCAGGACGGCATAGGTCAGCTCGTCCCACCAGACGGGCTGGCCTTCCGCTGTCTGGCGGAACGTCACACACTGGGGGGAGAACCCCTCCCGTCTCATTCCAAGCCTTTCCATCAGTCGCCAGGAGGGCTCGTTCTCCGGCGCGCACTTCGCCACGACCCGGTGGATGCCGAGATGGCGGAACCCCTCGTCCAGCAGGGCCCGGCAGGCTTCCGTCGCGTACCCGTGCCCGTGGTAGTCGTTGTTGAAAATGTAGCCCAGCGTCCAGGTGCGGAAATCCGGCGGCTGGATCTGCGCAAAGTAGACATGCCCGATCATGCGGCCGTTGTCTTTCGACTCGACCGCCCAAAAGGCGCCGCCGTCGGCAAAAGCCGCCACCCGTTGGCGGCAGGCGTCGTCGGACGCGTCCCAGGGGCGCTCGAACCGCATGACCTCCGGACGGGAAATATAGGCCTGCAGATCTTTCCAGTCCTCTGGCCGGAAAGTCCGGACGATCAGACGGGGTGTTTCCAGTTGTTTCATGTTGGGTTTGCCTCCGCTCCGAAGGCGATCCACTCGCCGCCTTCCTGATGGGGGGTGCCGGTCAGGTCGTTCCAGAGGTGTGCGATGTGAAAACCGTTTCCTTCCAAAAAGGCCTTTGCGGTATCCGCCGAGTAGTCGTGAAACCAGTTCCGGTAGACGCTCACGCCCTGGTCGTCGACCACGGCATACTGGTCCAGCCAGACCGACAAGTCGGGATAATCGTATCCTTGTGTCAGGACGAGATGCCGGCCGGGCCGCCAGAAACCGTTATCGAAAGCATGCCAGCCATTGTGGGCTCCGACGCGTCGGCGATGCTCCCGGGTGGACAGGTCGAACAGGAAGATCCCGCCCGGCTTCAAAGCCCGGCGGATCCGGCCGAGCAGCTCGTTGCGCGCCGGGTCGGAGAAGGTGTTGAGCTCGCCATAAACCTGGATCGCGGCATCGTATGTGCCGCTTTCGTCCAACTGCAGAAAATTCATGCAGCGATAGTCGATTGGGAGTCCTTCCGCTTCGGCCAGTTCCCGCGCATAGGCGATCGAGCGTCTGGACAGGTCGAGCCCGGTCACGTGTACCCCGGCGCGTGCCAGGCGTATCGAGTACAATCCGGGACCGCATCCGAGGTCCAGCACCCGCATGCCGGGGCGCAGCAGGCCGGTTGACAGCCAATGATCCACGGTTCTGTTGATCACGGCGGAACTGCGGCTCGCGCCTTCAGAGGCATCGTCCAGATGCGTCGCCAGCATATTGGCGGAGATGTGCGGATCGTCCCAGAAACACGGCTCCCCCGGTTCAAACGGAGCGGGGCGAACCGCCAGGGACATCAGGGAATCCATCAGGTCTTGCACTGCGGGCTCCTCTCACCGATGAAATCGTTGTGTCCAGTCTATCAGAAGACCGGGGGTTCCGACAAAACGAACGGCACATGGACAGTTCGACCCGATTTACCGTCTTTTATGGTGTCGACACTTTTTACCGCAACGACTGTCATAATGAAGACACAGGAGGAAAACGAAATGGGCAAAATGGAAAACATGCCGATCTGCGACCTGAGGGATTTTACGGATCTGGAAGTGATCAGGGGCATCGAGATCATCCGGAATGTGGCTCTGCTGGTCATGCCGAAGGATGCGCCGGGCGAAGTCCTGCAGGCGCTTCACGCCATCCCGATGCAGAATGTCGCCGCGACGGTTTCACTGCCTCGCGGAGCGCGGGTGAATTCCGTCAATGGGGTGTCCGAGATCGGGGACGGGGATTTGAGCAAAACGGAACCCATGGCGCTGATCGTCAACGGCATCGCCATCATTCCCGGCCTTTCGCCGGACGTACGGGCGACCCTCTATGTCAACGGCCTGGTGCTGATCAATGAAAAACTCCGCAGCCATCCGGGACTGGAGTTCGCGATGATTAACGGGCTCAAGATTTATGCTTCGTTCGACAAGTACAAGATCTTCCCGGACCGGGTCGAGGTCGACCGCGACTTCCTGACCTGGTTGCCCGTGGACACCGCCGTCATCGCGGGAAACCGGATCCTTGTCGCGAAGGATGTGACGGTCGACCTGCTGCAGATGAAGCGGGTTTCCTTTGTTGCCGGCAATCGGATCATTTGCCCGAAGTCCGTCCTTGGATACATCAAGTCCGTTTCCACTGTCGGCAACCGGATCGTGAGCGACGAGGACAAAGCACCCGAACGCGACGACTGTGACACCGTCTGACCGCGAAGACCGGTTCAACGGACTGTATGCATGTTATGCGGGCAGGGTCTGCGCCTGGTTCTCGGTCGGATTCGGCCGGGACATCGCGGAAGACCTTGCCCAGCAGACATTCCTGAATGTGTGGAAATTCCTGGGCGGCTGGACCTTTACGGAACCGGACTCCTGGCGCGCATGGATTTTCCATGCGGCAAAGAACGTCCGGAACGACTATCTCCGCACGAGGCAAGGCCTGCCGGCCTTGCTGGAGTACGACGACGCGCTGGACTCCGGAGAGACCCGGACAGCCGACGACCTGTTGGAAAGCATCGCGGTCAAAACCGCATTCCAGCAGTTGACCCAGGAGGATCGGGATTTGCTGACGTATCGGAGCATCGGCTTGACCAGCAGAGAGATCGGGGAGATCATGGATCTCTCCGCTTCGGCCGTTCGTTCAAGAATGCAAAAGGCTAGGGATCGATTCCAAATGGCTTTAGCCGACTGCGGGGTACATACCAATGCGTGAGATGGAAGACCTTCTCAGAAAAATGATGGATCGGTGCGAACCATCGGACCAGGAGCTCCGCTCGATGCGAGCCCGGATCGACGAATCCATCCGGACGTATGCCTTGGTGGACACCCGGGAGATGATCTCGGCGATTTTCCGGGACGCGTTCCGAAACCTGCGTGAGAACGCTTGCAAGGCGGCAGGTTGATCCTTCCCTGTCATCCGATCGTGCGATCACGGATCTCCGTGAGGATACGCTGCAGAAACGCTTCCGGAGCCATGACACCCAGATCGCCTTCCCCGCGCGTCCGCACGGCAACCAGCCCCGATTCCGCCTCCCGGTCGCCGATCACCAGTAGGTTCGGGATTTTCTCCAGCCGTGCGTCGCGGATTTTCGCCCCGATTTTTTCATTGCGTGAATCCACAGTCACACGGATATCCTGATCCCACAATAACTTGCGGACCGACTCCGCCCATTCATCCGCCCGTCCGGTGATCGTCAGGATCCGCACCTGCTCCGGTGCCAGCCAGGTCGGGAACGCGCCCGCGTAGTGTTCGATCAGCGTCCCCACAAACCGCTCCATGGATCCGAGCAGCGTCCGGTGAAGCATGATCGGTGTGTGTTCCCTGCCATCCGCCCCGACATAGCTCATGCCGAATCGCTCCGGCAGGTTCATGTCCAGCTGGATCGTCGTCCCCTGCCATTCGCGCCCCAGCGCGTCGACCGCCTTGAGGTCGATGGCCGGGCCATAGAACTTGGCGCCGCCGACGTCTTTTTGATACGCGATGCCGCGGTCCTGCAGGATGCTTTCCAGCGTATGCTCGGCCAGTTGCCAGACCGGTTCGTTGGGGATGTACTTCTCCGCGTTATCGGGATCGCGGACGGAGAGGTAGACTTTGAGCTGGTCGAATCCGAACGTATGGTTCATGGACAGCGCGAAGTCGATGATTCCGTTGACTTCCGACACGAACTGGTCCTCGCTGCAGATGACATGGGCGTCGTCCTGGGTGAAACCGCGAACCCTCAGCATGCCGTGAAGGGCGCCGGATTTTTCAAACCGGTAGACACTGCCGAGTTCGCACCAGCGCAGGGGCAGCTCCCGATAACTGCGCGGACGCGACTTGTAGATCCGGACATGGAACGGGCAGCTCATGGGTTTGACGTAGTAGGCCGCGTCTTCGTCCGCATCCTTGGCGCCCAGCTGCATGGGCGGATACATCCCGTCGGCGAAGTGGTCGAGATGCCCCGATGTCTCCCACAGCCGGCTTTGCCCGATGTGCGGCGTATACAGATACTCGTATCCGCGGCGGCGGTGTTCACGCCTCCAGTACGCCTCGATCTCCTCGCGGACGACCGAAAGCTTAGGGTGCCACAGCACCAGTCCGGCTCCGACATACTCGTCGATGGAGAACAGGTCGAGTTCCTTGCCCAGCTTGCGGTGGTCGCGGTTTCGGGCGTCTTCGAGCCGCTGCAGCCACTGGTCGATTTCCTGCCTGCTTTCGGATGCGGTGCCGTAGACGCGCTGCAGCATCTTGTTCTTCTCGTTGCCGCGCCAGTAGGCGCCTGCGAGACTGAGCAGCTTGACATGCCGGACCCGGCCGGTGGACGGCAGGTGCGGGCCGGCACACAGGTCGGTGAATTCCCCCTGGCGGTAGAACGACAGCTCCGAGTCCGGAGGCAAGTCCTCGATCAGCTGCCTCTTGTAGGGTTCGTCCTGCTCGTCCGCCCATGCGAGCGCCTGGTCGCGCGGCAGGGTGAATCGCGCGACAGGAAGGTCCTCACGGAGGATCACTTCCATCTCCTGCTCGATCCGGGCTAGGTCGTCCGGTGTAAAGGGAGTGGCCGGATCGAAATCATAGTAGTACCCGGTATCGATCACCGGTCCGATCGCCAGCTTGACGGTGTTGCCGAACAGCCGTTTCACCGCCTGGGCGAGGACATGGGACGCGGTATGGCGAAGTGCGGTACGTCCGGCTTCGTCTTCATACGTCAGGAAAACGATTGCGCCTCCGGCCTCGATCGGTGCGGTCAGGTCCATGACCTTCCCGTCCACACTGAAGGCCAGCGCGGCCCGCTGCAGACCGGCACCGATCTGTCCGGCCACATCGAAGCCTGTGGTTCCTGCCGGAACATGGAGGACTTTTCCATCTTTGAGTGTGAGTTGAACATCCATCCTGTTTAGCCTCCTTCACCGCTTGCAAATACAAAAAGACCGCACCTGTGCCTTCGCACAGGGACGGTCTGGATCAGCCCG